>NZ_JBRREB010000044.1:0-38649 GCF_056759995.1 Stenotrophomonas sp. STEN030
ATGGAGTGCGGCGCCCCAACTCCTACACGTGCTTGCACGCACCGCGTCGTAACGGGCTACCGCACTCCGCTCTCAACTGCAATCTACTCGCCTGGCAGACACAAGCGGCGTCAGCCGCGAAGCTCATGATCGAGCAGATTACAGACACATCCGTAATCTCAGCGCCGTCAGCTTCGCGGCTGACGCCGCTCCCACAGTGCCAAGCTTGGATCGGCACGGCCCCTGCCGAGCATGGCTCGGCACTACCTTATTGGCGGCGGACGGACTGCACTACCTGCAGGCGGCGCAGGCGACGCATTACTTCGGCCAGATGGTTGCGGTCGCGGACCTGGATGTTGAAGCACAGCACCGCTGCGTTGAAGTCGCGGTCCAGGTAATCCACACGCTCGATGTTGGAATGGCTATGGGCAATGGCCGCTGCCAGCTGCGCCAACACGCCGGTGCCGTTTTCCACCTCGACCACCAACGCGGTGTCGTAATCGCCAACCACGCTGGTATCCCAGCCAATTGGCACCCAGCGATCCGGTGTCTTGCGCAGCTCGGCCAGGTTCGGGCAATCCAGTCGATGCACGACGATGCCCTTGCCGGCAGTGTGGTAACCCATGATGTCGTCGCCCGGAATCGGCTGACAACAATTGGCAAAGCTGACCACGCCGCGTTCAGTACCGTTGATCAGGATCTTCTCCTGTGCACGGTGGCTGACGCCGCTGGCACGCAGCTCGGCGTAAGACATCAGCGCCTGCGCTGCCTGGGTCGGCATCCAGTTGCCTAGCGCCACATCGGCGAGGAATGCCTCCAGGCGCGGGTAACGGTGTTCGTTGAGGAAGGCATCCAGCCGCCCCTTCGGCAGCCGCTCGATCGAGCTGTCCATCGCTTCCAGCGCGCGGTCGAGCATGCTGTGGCCGAGCTGCACGGCGTCCTCGTGCTCCAGCTGCTTGAGCTGGTGACGGATCGCGGTACGCGCCTTGCTGCTGACCACGAACTCCAGCCACTGCGGCTTGGGCGAGGCCGAGCGCGCGGTGATGATCTCCACCGTCTGCCCACTGACCAGACGCGTGCGCAGCGGCACCAGCTTCTTGTCCACGCGCGAGGCGACCGCGCGGTTGCCCACGTCGGTGTGCACGGCATAGGCGAAGTCCAGCGCGGTCGAGTTGCGCGGCAACGCCAGGATCTTGCCCTTGGGCGTGAACAGATAGACCTCGTCCGGGAACAGATCAACCTTGACGTTGTCCAGGAACTCCAGCGACGAACCGGCGGTGCGCTGCGAATCGATCAGCTCGACGATCCAGGCATGCGCCCTGCTCTGCGCGCTGTTGGGGCCATCGCCACCGAACTTGTAGGTCCAGTGCGCGGCCACACCGCGCTCGGCGATCAGGTCCATTTCCTCGGTGCGGATCTGTACCTCGATCGGCGAGCCATAAGGCCCGAACAGCACCGTGTGCAGCGACTGGTAACCGTTGGCCTTGGGAATGGCGATGAAGTCGCGGAAGCGACCGTCCAGCGGTTTGAACGCGGCATGCACGCCGCCCAGTGCGTGGTAACAGTTGGGCACGTTGCGCATCACCAGGCGGAAGCCGAAGACATCCATGACCTGGTCGAAGCTTTTGTTCTCCTCGCGCATCTTGGTGTAGATGCTCCAGGGCGTCTTGATGCGGCTGATCAGGCGATGCTCCAGCCCTTCACGCGCCAGGCGCTGCGACAGCTGTACTTCCACCTGTGCCATCGACTCGCGGCGCACCACCGGCTGGCTGCGGATGTGTTTCTCGATGATGGCGTGACGCCACGGATACAGCGCGCGGAAGCCGAGGTTCTGCAGCTCGGACTTGATCAGGTTCATGCCCAGGCGCTGGGCGATGGGCGCGTAGATATCCAGCGTTTCGGTGGCAATGCGGCGCCGCGCTTCGGCACTCTGCGCGCCGAGGGTGCGCATGTTGTGCAGGCGGTCGGCCAGCTTGATCATGATCACGCGCAGGTCGCGCGACATCGCCAGCAGCATCTTGCGGAAGCTCTCCGCTGCCGCTTCCTGGCGGTCGCGGAACTTCAGCTTGTCCAGCTTGGTGACGCCCTCGACCAGATCGGCCACGGCCTGGCCGAACTCGGCGGCCAGTTCTTCGCCGGTAAGCGGAGTGTCTTCGATGGTGTCGTGCAGGATCGCGGCGATCAGGGTTTCAACATCCAGGCCGAGCTCGGCCAGGATGCGCGCCACCGCCACCGGATGGGTGATGTAGGGCTCGCCGGATTTACGGGTCTGGCCGGCGTGCGCGGCCGCCCCGACTTCCCAGGCACGACGCAACAGCGGCAGCTGCTCGGTAGGGAGATAGCTGGCTGCGCGTTCGAGTTGCAGTACGTAATCAGGTACCACCCCGCCCGCGGGCGTGGCTACCTGGGCGGAAGGGCCTGGGTTCATGTCAGAAGACTATGCCAGCGGACGTTCCACGGCAATTCCTACAACGCAAACAGCCCGCTTTTGGCGGGCTGTTTGCAGACAACATCAATCGATGCCAGAGAGGCGATCAATCGTCGTTCTTGGACATGTCTTCGTCGGCGACCACTTCAGCGGCTGCCCACTCCAGTGCTTCACGCTCGATACGCTCGCGCTCGGACTTCTCGACTTCCTCGATCAGCTCGTTGTCGATGCGACGGGCAGCGATTTCGCGCAGCGCCAACACGGTCGGCTTGTCCTCGCTCTCGCTGTTGTCGATCGTCGCCTGGACACCATTGGCCAGCTGACGGGCGCGCTTGGACGCCATCATGACCAGCTCAAAACGGTTGTTAACGACTTCCAGGCAATCTTCTACGGTAATGCGGGCCATGCGGGCTCCCGGCGACCTGCAACGGCCGCTCGATCGAATGAGGGAAAGGGGATGGATTGTAGGGGCAGACCGGTCCTGGAATCAAGTCAAGGCCTGAACAGCCCCTTGTGGATCAATCACTTGCTCAGTTTTCCGGGGCCAGCAGCGAGGCAATCAGCTCGGCGTGGCGTCGCTGCTGGGGTTCGCAGCGCAGCCGGCTGGCGGCGAAGATCGAGCACATTTCACCAACGGCGGTGTCGAAATCCTCGTTGATGATGACGTAGTCGAACTCGTCGTAATGCAGCATTTCCTCGCGCGCGGCAGCCAAACGCTGGGCCATCACCGCCTCACTGTCCTGGCCGCGCTTGCGCATGCGCTCGTCCAGCGCCTGCCGCGACGGCGGCAGGATGAAGACGCTGACCGCGCCCGGCACCTTCTCGCGCACCTGCCGTGCGCCCTGCCAGTCGATTTCCAGCAGCACGTCCTTGCCGGCCGTCAGCTGCGGCTCCACCGACTGCCGGGCTGTACCCTTCCAGTCGCCATGCACCAGCGCGTGCTCGAAGAAATCGCCGGCGGCAATCATCTGCTCGAACTCGGTGGCCGGGACGAAGTGGTAGTGCTTGCCGCTCACTTCGCCCGGGCGCATGGCCCGCGAGGTGAAGGAGATCGACAGCGAAATGTGCGGGTCACGCGCCAAAGTGGCGTTGACGATGCTGCTTTTGCCGGCCCCGGACGGGGCAGCGACGATATAGAGGGTGCCACGCATGCGGTGGGCCAACGTCGGAATGGCCCGGCATTGTACCGGCGTGGGCGGGTCTGTGCAGGATCGAGGGTTGATGGCCCCAATTGCCACGGGGGGCGGCTACACCTGTAGAGCCGAGCCATGCTCGGCTGGAGCACCACCTGTAGTGCCGAGCCATGCTCGGCAGGGCATTACCGGTAAGGCCTCTGCCGAGCACGGCTCGGCACTACCAAAAACAAAAAAGGCCCGGAGCGATCCGGGCCTTTTTCGCAAGCAAAGAACGCTTACTTGTTCGGCGCAAACGCCAAGGTACGACGCGTGGTAGTCGGGCTGCTGATCGGCTCGAACTTCCAACGCTTCACCGCATTCAAGGCTTCGCGGTCGAAGGTGCGTGCCGGGGTGGCGCGCAATACGCGGGCGTCGGTGACCGAGCCGTCGGTGCCGATGCTCAGCTCCACCAGCACTTCACCGGAGGTGCCCGAACGCAGGGCATCGGCCGGGTAACGCGGGGCCGGGGTGCTGACCGCACGCAGGGTCGGCGCGGCTGCCGGCTTGGGCGCGGCAGCCTGCTGGGCGGCGGCCTGCGCAGCACTGCGCTGCTCGGCTTCGCGGCGGGTAGCGGCCTGGCGTTCGGCTTCCTGGCGCTCGCTGTCTTTGCGCGCGGCTTCCTGCTTTGCTGCCAGCTGCTGCGCAGCCGTGGCTTCGACAGCCTGCTGCTGGGCCATGCGCTGCTGCTCGACCTGCTGCTTGGCGCGGGTTTCGGCGTCCTTCTTGGCCTTGTCGGCTTCTTCCACGGTGCGACGTTCGGCGACCTGCATGCTGCCGGTGACGCCCTGCTTCAGGCGCGGCAGCGCCGGTGCGGTTGGGTCCACCTTTTCAACCAACGCGATCAGGCGCTGGGTTTCGGTGAAGTCCTCGCGGCTCAGGGCCTGCTCGGCGGCGATCAGGGTATAGGGCTGCAGGTCAGTCAGCGCGCTCTTGATCGAGGCATCGTTGGGCAGCTTGTCGCGCAGGGCAAGGTAGTACTCCATGGCGTTGTCGCCGGCTGGGGCATACATGCGGTTTTCGCGCAGTGCGGCGCTGGCCATATCGCGCAGCTGCTGGGTGTCCATGGCCTGGACCTTTTCAGCAACCGCCGGTGCGGCGGGCGCTGCTGCGGCAGGTGTGGCGGGTGCAGCGGCCGGCGCGGTGGTTTCATCCTTGCCGGAACAGGCGACCAGCGTGGTCAGCAGAAGAGCGGGCGCCAACAGACGCAGCTTGCCTTTACTCATGACGTACGACATCAAACATCCCCTTGAATCGACGAACGTGAACTGCGTATGCCCTGACGGCGGCGTGGTGGCGGCATTTCCCGATGCCGTACCCATCAGCAGTGAAGCGCGAATCTAGCATCGCCGGCAAGGTGTGCGGCGGTCGATGATGACGCTGAAATGAAAAAGTGACGGGCGTCACATGGCGGGGCGCCCGTCACTGGTCTTGCTTAGTGTGCGTTGGCGGCCGGCTTGGCGTGGCTGCCGGACATCAGCTTGTCGGTCCAGGCAATACCAATGGCCGACAGGATGAACACGCAATGGATGATGGTCTGCCACAGCACACCGGCCTCGGTGTACTTGCTGCCTTCCGAGCCCAGAGTGCCGATCTCGATGAAGGTCTTGAGCAGGTGGATCGAGGAGATGCCGATGATCGCCATCGCCAGCTTCACCTTCAGCACCGAGGCGTTGACGTGGCTCAGCCACTCCGGCTGGTCCGGGTGGTTGTGCAGACGCAGGCGCGAGACGAAGGTTTCATAGCCGCCCACGATCACCATCACCAGCAGGTTGGAGATCATCACCACGTCGATCAGGCCCAACACGGCCAGCATGATCAGCTGCTCGGTCATCTGCGTGGCCGAGTGGATCAGGTGCCACAGTTCCTTGCCGAACAGGAATACGTAGACGCATTGCGCCAGGATCAGGCCCAGGTACAGCGGCAGCTGCAACCAGCGTGAAGCGAAGATCAGGGAGGACAGCGGGCTCAGTGATTTCTGTTCAGACATTGGGAAGGATGGTGCGTTGCGGAAACGGGGGAGGTTACCGGTCGCCCGGAAGGCTGCCAAGCGGCTACCGTAGGAGCCCCTGAGGATGGTTCCGCCGAGGCGTATTCATGATCGACCTTTATTACTGGCCAACTCCCAACGGCCACAAGATCACCTTGTTCCTGGAAGAGGCGGGGCTGGCGTACCGGGTGCACCCGGTCAACATCGGCAAGGGCGACCAGTTCCTGCCGGAATTCCTGGCAATCTCGCCGAACAACAAGATGCCGGCCATTGTCGACCATGCCCCCGCCGATGGCGGTGCGCCGCTTAGCGTGTTCGAGTCTGGCGCCATCCTGCTGTACCTGGCCGAGAAGACCGGCCGCTTCATCCCCGCTGACCTGCGCGGCCGCGCCGCCACCCTGGAATGGCTGTTCTGGCAGATGGGCGGGCTGGGCCCGATGAGCGGGCAGATGGGCCATTTCAACGTCTACGCGCCCGAGCGCATTCCCTACGCGATCGAACGCTATGACAGCGAGGTGCGGCGCCTGCACCGGGTGATGGACAAGCGCCTGTCCGAGTCGGCGTTCCTTGGTGGCGACGATTACGGCATCGCCGACATGGCCAGCTACCCGTGGATTGGCGCCTACGCCAAGCTGCCGGTGGACTTCGACGCCTTCCCGCACCTGCGCCGCTGGCACCAGGCCATCGCCGAGCGTCCGGCCACCCAGCGCGCCTATGCAGTCGGCCCGACAGTCAATCCGCAGGCCGGCCAGCCGCTCAGCGACGAGGAGAAGCGCCTGCTGTTCGGCACGCGCGACTGACTCGCGGCAGGGGCAGTACGGGCGGTGCTCGGCTAGGATGGTCAGATCCGTGCTGTTCTGACAGGTAAACCATGCGTCCCTTGTTTCTAGCCCTTGCCATGATCCTAGCCACCCCTGCTGTCCACGCTGAAAAGCTCACCCTCGAAGCCATCACCGGCAAGGCGCCGCTGTCTGGTCCCACGTTGATGAAGCCCAAGGTGGCCCCGGACGGTTCGCGGGTCACCTTCCTGCGCGGCAAGGACAGCGACGTCAAGCAGCTGGACCTGTGGGAATACGACATCGCCAGCGGCCAGACCCGGCTGCTGGTCGATTCCAAGGTGGTGCTGCCCGGCACCGAAACCCTGAGCGATGCCGAAAAGGCCCGCCGCGAGCGCCAGCGCATCGCCGCCTTCAGTGGCATCGTCGATTACCAGTGGTCGCCTGACGCCAGGACTCTGCTGTTCCCGCTGGGCGGCGAGCTCTATCTTTACGATTTGGGCAAGCAGGGCAGCGCCGCAGTACGCAAGCTCACCAACGGCGAAGGCTTCAGCACCGACGCCAAGCTCTCGCCCATGGGCGGCTTCGTCAGCTTCGTGCGCGAGCGCAACCTGTGGGTAATCGACCTGGCCAGCGGCAAACAGCTGCAGCTGACCCGCGATGGCAGTGCCACCATCGGCAACGGTGTGGCCGAGTTCGTTGCTGACGAGGAAATGGACCGCCATACCGGTTACTGGTGGGCGCCGGATGACTCGGCTATTGCCTTCGCCCGCATCGACGAATCGCCGGTGCCGGTGCAGAAGCGCTACGAGATGTATGCCGACCGCGTGGAGATGGTCGAGCAGCGTTACCCAGCGGCCGGCGACCACAATGTGCTGGTCACCCTGGGCGTGATCGCGCCGCGCGCTGGTGCGACGGTCAACTGGGTGGACCTGGGCAAGCAGCAGGATATCTACCTGACCCGCGTCAAATGGCGCGACGGCCAGCACCTTTCGTTCCAGCGCCAGAGCCGCGACCAGCACAAGCTTGAGCTGATCGAAGCCAACCTGGCTGACGGCAAACAGCAACTGTTGGTCACCGAGACCAGCAGAACCTGGGTGCCGCTGCACAACAGCCTGAAGTTCCTCAAGGATGGCCGCTTCCTGTGGTCATCCGAACGCAGTGGCTTCGAGCACCTGTATATCTCCAGCGCCGACGGCCGTAACCAGACCGCGTTGACCTCCGGCAACTGGCCGGTGGACGAGCTGCTGGCCGTCGACGAAGACGCTGGCACCGTCTACTTCCGCGCCGGCATCGAATCAGCGCTGCGCAGCGAAATCTATGCCGTGCCGCTGGCCGGTGGCGCGCCGAAGAAGTTGTCGCAGGCGCCGGGCATGCACAGCGCCGCGTTCGCCAAGAACGGCAGCGTCTATGTGGACAGCTGGTCCAACAGCACCACGCCGCCGCAGATTGAATTGTTCCGGGCCAACGGTGAAAAGATCGCCACCTTGTTGGACAACAATCTGGCCGATGCCAACCATCCGTACGCCAAGTACCGCGACGCGCAGCGCCCGGTTGAATACGGCACGCTGACCGCTGCCGACGGCAAGACGCCGCTGAATTACAGCGTGATTAAGCCGGAAGGTTTCGACCCGGCGAAGAAGTATCCGGTTGCCGTCTATGTCTACGGCGGCCCGGCCTCGCAGACCGTGACCGACAGCTGGCCCGGTCGCGGCGATCACCTGTTCAACCAATACCTGGCACAGCGCGGCTATGTGGTGTTCTCGCTGGACAACCGTGGCACGCCGCGTCGCGGCCGTGACTTCGGCGGCGCGCTATACGGTGTGCAGGGCACGGTGGAAGTGGCCGACCAGCTCAAGGGCGTGGAATGGCTGAAGTCTCAGCCGTGGGTGGATGGCAGCCGCATCGGCGTGCAGGGCTGGTCCAACGGCGGCTACATGACGCTGATGCTGCTGGCCAAGGCATCGGACCAGTACGCCTGCGGCGTGGCTGGCGCACCGGTCACCGATTGGGGCCTGTACGACACCCATTACACCGAGCGCTACATGAACCTGCCGGCAGCCAATGTCGATGGTTACCGCGAAGCACGCGTGCTCACCCATATCGCTGGGCTGACCTCGCCGCTGCTGCTGATCCACGGCATGGCCGATGACAACGTGCTGTTCTCCAACTCGACCGCCCTGATGAGCGCGCTGCAAAAGCGTGGCCAGCCGTTCGAGCTGATGACCTATCCGGGCGCCAAGCATGGTTTGTCAGGTGCGGATGCGTTGCATCGCTACCGGGTGGCTGAGAACTTCCTTGGGCGTTGTTTGAAGCCCTGATTGAACGGAGGACAGGGAATGTCGATGTCGCCACCGCCGCTGCCGGGCCATGCGCCCGGCAAACCGGCACGCAACTGGTTGCAGCGTAATCTCGCGTGGGTGTTGCCACTGCTGATGCTGGTCGTCGTCGGGCTCGCGGCACTGCTCATCTGGAGGGGCTTCAGCAAGATGGAGGGCCATATGCAGCGGGACGCTCCCCTCATTCAGGCCAACCATCGGGTGGCCTCATCCGAGGAGCTTGTAGCGGTGCTTGGTAGACCCATGCGGGTGACCTTGCTGGCCATTGAAAGCGAGAACCAGGCTGACCCGGCGGTGCCTGCCATATACCAGTTCGAAGTGTCCGGCCCAAAGGGTAGGCGGCACGTGGTGGCCAATGCACAGCGCGTGCAGAAGCGTTGGATCTATGAGCGCTTCGAGGTCGAACAGGAAGGACTCCCGCCGCTGGACTTGCGCACCGAGCAGGAGAGGGCCTGCGCGTCGTCGCATTGCCGCTAAGTTGTGGCCTTGCTCCGATCAGAATCCGATGCCAGACATCTGGTGTCGGATTTTTTGTGGGAGCGGCGTAAGCCGCGAAACACGCGGATCATCGGCCGACGCAGTCGGCAGGGCTTTGCGCAACGCCAGCTTCGCGGCTTACGCCGCTCCCACAGACAAATGCCGAGCTGCCCGCACCTGGGTGGCGGCGTTTCGTCAAAAGAACAGCATCAGGTCTGGAGAGGGTTGCTGCTCCAGACCCCCCACTTCCTACCCTTGCCGCCCCGGCAGCGACTGCGTACGGTCAGCCCATCCCTTACGGAGCTGTCCATGAAGCCTCTCGTCCTCGCCGTCGCCCTTGCACTGGCCGCGCCGCTGCCGCTCACCGCGACCGCCGCCGCACCCACCACGACCAAGACCACGCCCGCCGCCCCGGCCTGGGTTGCGCGCAGCAACGAGCTGGCGCAGATCCTGCTGCAGGCGCAGGCACCATTCCAGCCGGAGCTGACCAGCTTCTTCGGTGTGCCCGGCTATGACGACAAAGTCGTCGATCTGCGCGCGGACTACACTGGCCGCTACCGCGCGGCCATGAACAAGGCGCGCGACCAGCTGCGCGAGAAGCTGCAGGTCGAGCGCGATCCCAACCTGCGCCAGGACCTGGAGATCATGATCGGCGCCGCCGAGCGCAACATCGAAAGCAGCACCCTCAATGAGCAGCACCTGATGCCATGGGTGGACGTGCCGCAGGCCGTATTCGGCGGCATCAACGGCCTGCTCTCCGACCAGGTGCCCGAAGCGCGCCGGGCCAAGGCACTGGACCGGCTCAACGGCTACCTCGGCAAGGCGCCGGGCACGCAGCCGCTGGCTACCCTGGCGCGCCAGCGCTACGAGGAAAAGAGCGGCACGCCGAACCTGCTGCAGCCGACCAAGATCGAAGTCGACCAGGCGCTGGCCAATGTCGATACCTACATCGCCGGCATCGGCAAGCTGTTCGCCAAGTACAAGATCGACGGTGCCGATGCCTCGCTGGCGGAGCTGTCCACGCAGATGAAGGACTACATCGCCTGGACCAGCAAGGAAGTGCTGCCCAAGGCGCGCACCGACAATCGACTGCCGGCTGAGCTGTATGCCTTCCAGCTCAAGGAAGTGGGTGTGGACATCGACCCGGCCCTGCTGATGCAGCGTGCCCAGCTCGAATACATGGAAACCCGCGCGATGATGCGCCAGCTGGCACCGCTGGTGGTGCAGGCCAAGGGCTTGAAGGTTGCCGACAACACCGATTACGTGGCGGTGATCCGCGCGCTGAAGCAGGACAAGATCGGCAACGATCAGCTCGAATCGCATTACCGTGGCGTCATCGATGCGATCGACCCGATCATCCACAAGCAGGGCATCGTCGACGTGCCGCAGCGCCCGCTGCAGATGCGCCTGGGCAGTGAGGCCGAGAGCGCTGCCTCGCCGGCACCGCATTACCTGCCGGCGCCGCTGGTCGGCAACACCGGCCAGCAGGGCACCTTCGTGCTCCCGCTGGGCAACCCGGCCTCGGGCGAAAAAGCGCAGTACGACGACTTCAACTTCGGCTCGGCGGCGTGGACGTTGAGTGCGCACGAAGGCCGCCCCGGCCACGACCTGCAGTTCGCGGCGATGGTTGAGCGCGGCATCTCGCTGGCGCGCACCATGTTCGCTTTCAACTCCGTCAACGTTGAAGGCTGGGCGCTGTATGCCGAAGCCGAAATGGTGCCGTTCGAGCCGCTGGACGGGCAGATGATCGCGCTGCAGTTCCGCCTGCTGCGTGCGGCCCGCGCCATGCTCGACCCGGCCCTCAACCTGGGCCAGACCGACCGCGAACGGGCCCGCAAGGTGCTGGTGGAGGGCGTTGGCCTGTCCGAGGCGATGACCACGCAGGAACTGGACCGCTACACCGTGCGTTCGCCGGGCCAGGCCTGCAGCTACTTCTACGGCTACACCCGCATCATGGAACTGCGCATGCAGACCGAGCTGGCACTGGGCGACAAGTTCGACCGCCTGGCGTTCAACAACTTCCTGCTCGACCAGGGCCTGTTGCCGCCGGACCAGCTGGCCGCCGCAGTCAACGAAGTCTTCGTACCGGCCCAGCGCCGCAAGTAAGCACAAAGGGCGCCGCAAGGCGCCCTTTCTCATTGGACTGGTTCTTTGTGGGAGAGGCGTAAGCCGCGAAGCCGCCACATCATCAGATGACATGGACAGCAACGACTTCAGCACTATCAGCTTCGCGGCTTACACCGCTCCCACAGGACAATGCCAGCCCATGATGGGCTGCGGTTGTTCCAGTCCTTTGCAGAAGCCTGTGGCTGCGTGCCGCTTCGCGATCGATTTTTGCGGGAGCGGCGTAAGCTGCGAAGCCACCACAGCATCAGATGGCATAGACAGCAACGATTTCAGCACCATCAGCTTCGCGGCTTACACCGCTCCCACAGCGCGCACAGAACAACGCCAGCCCAAGGCGCTTCAGTCCTTGTCGTTGGACGGTTTCACCGTCGTGCTGTCACTGGCATCAGCCTCGAACAGATGCATCAGGTCAGCGCGAGCATCGCGTGATGTCTGCATCACCGCTACCTCGTCGTCGTACACCAGATGCTGCGCCTTGAGCAGTGCTTCATCGTGCTCGCGGAAGCGCTGCACGTGGTCGCGCGCGACATTCTCCGGAAAACCGAGCGCGGTCAACACGCGCTCGCTGGTTTCAAGGCTGGAACCGAATACCTCGCGGAACGGCTCGGCCGACATGTCCAGCAGCTTCCAGGCGTGCTGGCGGTTACGCGCGCGCGCCAGCACGGTCGCCTTGGGGTACATGCGCCGCACCAGCCGCACTGCGCGCAGATTGGTGTCCGGGTCATCCATCGCCATCACGAACACGCGGATGTGCTCGGCACCGGCCGCGCGCAGCAGATCGGGGCGGGTAGGGTCGCCGTAGTACAGCTGGTTGCCGAAGCGGCGCAGGTCCTTGACCGTGTCCGGATCAGCCTCCAGCGCAACAAACGGAATGCGCTGTGCGGTCAGCAGACGGCCGACGATCTGGCCGAAACGGCCCATGCCGGCAATCAACACCTGCGGTCGCTGTGCACCGGCATCTTTCAGCTTCTCATCCGGCTCAGGTTGCGTCGGCCGCGGCTGCGGCTTGAGCTGCAGCAGGCGTTGCAGGGCGAGCAGAAGCAACGGCGTTATCGCCATCGACAGACTGACAATCGCAACCAGCCGGTCGTGATTGATGCGGCCGAGCAGATGCGCGCGCTCGGCCTCGTTGAACACCACGAAGGCGAACTCGCCGCCCAGCCACAGCACGCTGCCCAGCAGCAAGGCGCTGCGCAGTGACATGCGCGCCGCCAGGCCCAGCGCGATCAGGATGGAGAACTTGATTGCCAGCAGGATGGCCACGCCCAACGCGATGAACTCAGGTTCGGCGGCCACCCGCTTCAGGTCGATACCCATGCCAACGGCAATGAAGAACAAGCCCAGCAGCAAGCCCTTGAACGGCTCGATCTGCGACTCGATCTCGTGGCGGAACTCGGAATCGGCCAGCAATACACCGGCCACAAACGCGCCCAAGCTGGCGCTGAGCCCGGCTTCGGCCATGAACCAGGCCGTGCCCAGCACCACCAGCAAGGCGGTGGCGGTGAACACCTCCGGCATCCGTGTGCGCGCAACGATGTTGAACAGCTGGCGCAGCATGGGCCGGCCAAGCACGATCACCAGCATCAGCGCGCCAAGGGCGATGGAGGCATCCTGCCAGCTCAGGGTTTCGTTCTTGACCCCACCCAGCAGGGGAATAGCCGCCAGCAAAGGAATGGCAACCAGGTCCTGGAACAGCAGGATGGCAAAGCCCAGCCGGCCATAGTCGGTATTGAGTGCCTTGTGCTCGGACAGCAGCTGCAGGCCAACCGCAGTGGAAGACAAGGCCAGCGCGGTGCCGATGACCAGCGCGCTCTTCCACGAGAAGTGATTCAGCAACAACAGCCCGCCCAGCACCATCGCACTGAGCAGCACCTGCACCGTGCCGGCGCCGAACACCGGCCGCCGCATCACCATCAGCCGCGATGGTGACAGCTCCAGCCCGATCACGAACAACAGCATCACCACGCCGATCTCGGCGGCATTGAGGATGCGGTCAGCGTCCTGCACGAAGCCCAGCACATGCGGCCCCAGCACCACGCCAGCGGCCAGATAGCCCAGCACCGCGCCCAGCCCGAAGCGCTTGAATACCGGCACGGCGATGACCGCCGCCAGCAGCAGTACCAAGGCGAGTTCGAGTCCGGTGCCGTGCATTTGAAGGGATTCCTTGATTGATTCAGCTGACCGGTCGAGCAACTGCCTACCGACGATTTCACATTATGCGGACTCTGCCGTGAGTGAATGCGAACAGAAGCCCTCCGTTGTTGGGATGCAGCGATGCAGGCTTGACCCCGCCGGCCAACAGGACCAGACTCGCGCCGCTGGCGGTAGAACCGCGCAGCACCTTTCCGGAGTCCAACCCATGTCCAGCGACAGTAGAAGTCGATCGCGATCGTCGACACCAGCGACGGCAACCGCCTGACAGGGCTGGTTCGCTCTGTGCTGGCGTTGCGGTCGCAATCCAGAACAGGCGAATCAACATGAACCAGAAGCAATTTCTGCGGCCAGTGGTGGACGCAGCCACGCTGAGCGCGCCCCTTGCCGATTACAACACCGCCGACGCGGTGGAGTACCTCAACGCCCTGCCATTGCCGCTTGCGGCCAACACGCTGGCGGCACTGTCTTTGCCGCGCGCGGTCAAACTGCTGGAGGCCCCTGAGCTGCAGCATGCCGGCGCGCTGATCGCAGCGCTGCCGCCGGCCCGCGCCGCGGCCCTGCTGGGGCTGATGGCCGACGACCGTGCCACCGATATCGTCCATGAGCTGGACGATGCCGAGCGTGCGCGGCTGATCCCGTTGCTGGCACCGGAGGCGCGGCGCTCGATCCAGCTGCTGCTGAGCTACCCGCCCAACACCGCCGGTGCCTTGATGACCACCGAGTTCGTCGGCGTGCCGGCGGACTGGACGGTAGCGCAGACCCTGCAGCACATCCGCGAGGTGGAGCGTAGCCGCGAGACGGTCTACGCAATCTACGTGCTGGACCCGCAGACCCGCCAGCTGCTGCAGGTAGTGACGATGCGGCGGCTGATCACTGGCGAGCCGGAGGATTCGATCCTGTCGGTGGCCCAGGTCAATCCGCCGGTGACGGTGGATGCGCTGCTGGACCAGGAAGAGGTAGCGCAGCTGATCCGCCGCCACGACCTGCTGGCGATCCCGGTAGTGGATGCGCAGCAGCAGATGCTGGGCATTGTCACCGTCGACGACATCCTTGATGCACTGATCGATGAATCCACCGAGGACGTGCACAAGTTCGGCGGCGTGGAGGCCTTGGACAAGCCATACATGCAGATCGGCTTCCTGGAGATGCTGCGCAAGCGTGCCGGTTGGCTGAGCGTGCTGTTCCTCGGCGAAATGCTCACCGCCAGCGCCATGCAGCACTACGAGGACGAGCTGGCCCGCGCGGTGGTGCTGACCTTGTTCATTCCGCTGATCATGAGCTCCGGCGGCAACTCCGGCTCACAGGCCACCTCGCTGCTGATCCGCTCGCTGGCCCTGCGCGAACTGCGCCTGCGCGACTGGTGGAAGGTCGCCCTGCGCGAGCTGCCAACCGGCGTGGTGCTCGGTGCGATCCTCGGCACCTTGGCGATCATCCGCATCACCGTCTGGCAGCTGGCCGGCCTGCACGATTACGGCGAGCACTGGAAGCTGCTGGCGGTGACCATTGGCGCGGCCTTGATCGGCATCGTCACCTTCGGTTCCTTGTCCGGCTCGATGCTGCCGTTCGTGCTCAAGCGCCTGGGCTTCGACCCGGCCAGCGCCTCGGCGCCGTTCGTGGCAACGCTGGTGGACGTCACCGGCCTGGTGATCTATTTCAGCATCGCCGCAATGATCCTCGGCGGCACCCTGCTCTGAATGTAGTGCCGAGCCATGCTCGGCAGGGGCTTCACCCGTAGAGGGACCTGTAGTGCCGAGCCATGCTCGGCAGAGGCTCTACCCGTAGAGGAACCTGTAGTGCCGAGCCATGCTCGGCAGGGGCTTGACCGGCACACCCAACGGCAAACGCAAAAAGCACCCCTCCCCAACCCTCCCCTTGGCTGCGCCAAAAGGAGGGGGCAGCTTGTCTCCCTCCCTTGCGCGTAGCGCAGGGGAGGGCCGGGGAGGGGGGCTCTTCACCAAATCCCCCCACTTTGATCCAACGCAGCCCACCCACCACCGCAGCCGTGTACCTTTGACCCGGTACCCGCAACAGGCGTCGCAATGAGCACCTATCACCTGCAGACCGTATTCCGCCCCCGCTCGGTGGCGGTGATTGGCGGCAGCCCACGCGATCGTTCCGCCGGCCGTGCGGTGATCCGCAATCTGCGCGCAGGCGGCTTTGCCGGGCAGATCGGTTGGGTCAGCCCGCGCTATGCCGAAATCGATGGCATGCGCACGGTCAAGAAGCTCAAGGACCTGCCGTGGATTCCGGACCTGGTGGTCATTACCGTGCCGGCTACGCTATTGCCGCAGGTGGTCAGCCAGGCCGCCGAACTGGGCGTGGCCGCCGCCATCATCCTCACTTCCGGCCTGGGCAAGGGCCCGGGCTCGTTGGCTGCGCAGGTGGAAGCCGCAGCGCGGCCCAAGGGCATGCGGGTGCTTGGTCCGCATTGCCTGGGCGTCATCGCCCCACATGCACGGCTCAACGCCAGCATTGCTGCGCACACGCCGCAGGCCGGCGATCTGGCGCTGATCTCCGAATCCAGCGCGATTGCCGCTGCGCTGGTGGAATGGGGCGTGGCGCGTTCGGTCGGTTTCTCGGCGGTAGTGTCACTGGGCGATGCGCTGGATGTTGATTTCGGCGATCTGCTCGATTACTTCGCCAGTGACTACCGCACCCGCGCCATCCTGCTCTACGTCGACCAGATCAGCGACGCGCGCAAGTTCATGTCGGCCGCACGCGCCGCTGCACGCGCAAAACCCGTGGTGGTGGTCAAATCCGGGCGCAAGTCGCGCGGTGGTGATGAAGTCGTCACCACCCACTCGCAGGCGCTGGCCGATTCCGACGCGGTCTACGGCGCAGCCTTCAACCGCGCTGGTCTGCTGCGGGTGAATGCATTGGACGAGTTGTTCACTGCCGCCGAAACACTGGGCCGGCTTGGAACCTTCCCGGGTCGACGCTTGGCCATCCTCAGCAATGGCGGCGGTGTCGGCCGGTTGGCGGTGGATCAGTTGCAGGCGCTTGGCGGTAGTCTGGCCGAGCTGTCACCGGCCACCGTCGAGCTGCTGGACAAGGCCCTGCCGCAGGGCTGGTCGCGTGACAACCCGGTCGACATCGTGGTCGATGCCGACGGTGGCCGTTATGCGTCGGCGATTGAAGCGCTGCTGTCCGACGACGCCAACGACGCGGTGTTGGTGATCAACGTGCCGACTGCGTTCACTTCCTCGGCCGAGGCCGCGCAGGCGCTGACCACCACGCTGGGGCAGCGCTCGCGGCAGCTGCGCGACAAGCCTGTGTTCGCGGTATGGCTGGGCAATGACGACCGCGCCACGGTCACCCTCAACACCGCGCGCGTACCGACCTATCCAACCGAAGCCGACGCGGTGCGTGGTTTCCAGCATCTGGTGCGTTACCGCGAGGCGCAGACCGCGCTGATGGAAACGCCGCCCAGCCTGCCAGCAGATTTCGTGGTGGATGTGCCGGCTGCACGCGCGCTGGTCGAGGCGGCGTTGGCCAACGATCAGCAATGGCTGGACCCGGTTGCCACGCACAAACTGCTGCAGGCCTACGGCATACCGTCGTTGGAAGTGATGGTTGCGCGTGATCCGCACGAAGCAATGGACCTGGCGCAGCCGATGCTGGAGCAGGGCATGAGCGTAGCGGTGAAGATTTTCTCGCCGGATATCCCGCACAAATCCGAAGTCGATGGCGTGCGCTTGAACCTGGGTAGCCTGCGTGCGGTGCAGTCCGCAGCAACCACCATCCTGCAGCGCGCCCGTGAGAAGCGCCCGCAGGCGCGCATCGAAGGCGTGTTGGTGCAGCCCAGCCTGACCCGGCCCAAGGCGCGCGAGCTGATCGCCGGCATTGCCGACGATCCGGTATTCGGCCCTGTGGTCGTGTTCGGCCGTGGTGGTACCGCAGTGGAAGTGATCGACGACAAGACCCTGGCGTTGCCGCCGTTGGATCTGCGGCTTGCCCATGAAGTAATCGGCCGCACCCGCGTCTCGCGCATCCTCAAGGCTTACGGCGACGTACCGGCGGCGGACGAGCGTGCGGTGGCAATGGTGCTGGTCAAGCTGGCGCAGTTGACGGCGGATATTCCAGAGATCCGCACGCTGGATCTCAATCCGCTGCTGGCCGATCGCAATGGTGTGATCGCATTGGATGCACGTGTCGCCATCACTCCGGTCAAGCGCCTGCACAAGGGCCGCGGTCATCCGCGTTTCGCGATTTTCCCGTATCCCACCGAGTGGGAGCGCACGATAGATCTATCAGATGGTGGCAAGGCCTTCCTTCGCCCGGTGCGACCAGAGGACGATGGCTTGTTCCGTGCCTTCTTCGCACGCGTCACCGACGATGATCTGCGCCTGCGTTTCTTCCAGTCGGTGAAGCATTTCAGCCACGAGTTCATTGCCCGCCTGACTCAGCTGGATTACGCGCGCTCGATCGCATTGGTGGCGATTGATCCCAAGACCGGCGAAATGCTCGGCGCTGTGCGCCTGCACGCCGATGCAGACTACAACCGCGGCGAGTACGGCATCCTGATCCGCTCGGACCTGAAGGGCCACGGCATCGGCTGGAAGCTGATGCAGATCATGATCGAGTACGCCGGCTGGCTGGGCTTGAACATGGTGGAAGGGCAGGTACTGCGCGAGAACAGCACCATGCTGGCTATGTGCCAGAGCCTGGGCTTCAAGGTGAAGGCCGACCCGGATGATTCGACCATCATGAATGTGACGCTGCCGGTGGGTGAGGTTACGAGCTAAGGATCAAAGGCACCCCCAAACCACCGCAAGGCGCGACAATAGCGTCATGCAAACGAACCAAGACCCAGCAGCCAGAATCCCGCTGCTACTGCTGCCCGGCCTGCTCAACGACGCCACACTCTGGCAGGCCCAGCTCGAAGCACTCGCCGACGTCGCCGATTGCCAGGTCGGTGACCTCACCCAGCAAACCACCATGCGTGCCGTCGCCGAAGACGTACTGGCCAAGGCACCCGCACAGTTCGCCCTGGCCGGTTTCTCACTCGGCGGCTACGTCGCCCAGGAAATCCTGCGTATTGCACCGCAGCGGGTACTCAAGCTGGCCCTGCTGGATACCTCGTTCAAACCCGATTCGCCCGAGCGCGCCGCACAACGCCTGGCGCAGCAGAACAGCGTGCGCCTGCCTGGCACCTTCCACGGCTTCGGCGACAAGCTGATGCGCAGCTACATCGACGCCTCGCGCCTGGACGACCATGTGCTGGTGGATACCGTACGCAGCATGACGGCACGTCTCGGCGCTGAAGTATTCCTGCGCCAGAGCCAGCTGCAACGCAGCGATGGCAGCGAGGTCCTGCGCGATTGGCAGGGCCCGGCCTTGATTGTCTGCGGTCGCAACGATGCGATCACGCCGCTGCCCGTAAGCGAGCAGATGGCCGCACTGATGCCGCAATCAACGCTGGTGGTGATCGAGGACTGCGGCCATCTCGCGCCTTTGGAAAAGCCCGAGCAAGTGAACGCGGCGATGCGTGCGTGGCTGCTGCAGGGTATCGGCGACTGATCCCGACAAACGCCTGAATTCCCCGGCTCAGTACGCAAACGCAGCACGGTGTTTGCGTATGAACTCCGTCCAGCGCACCGGCTCGCGGCCGGTGATGGCCGGGAAGTTGTCGAAGGTGGCTTCAATGCCAGGCACCCGCCGTTCGGCGACACGCTGGAAGTTGTCGCGCACGCAGTTCATATAGGCCATCTCGGCGCCAGCTGCGCGCATGTCCTCCAGGAACACATCCGGGCTCAGCGCCTCGTAGCGGAATGGCTGGCCAAGCAACTCCGTCATCAGCGCGGCGACCTCGCCGTAGGACTTGGCGTCGTAGCCCAAGCGATAGGTCTGTCCGGAATGCCGTTGCGGCCACGCCAGCGCCTGGGCGGCGACCGCGGCGACGTCATCACCGTCGACCCAGCTGAAGCGCGCGTCGCCGGTGTACTGGCGGATCACGCCGTCGACCACGGCGCGGGCGCCGTCGTAGCTGAGCAGGTTCTGCATGAAGGCTTCCGGCCTGAGATGGGTGAAGGAGAAGCCATGCCACTCGATGTAGCGTTCGACCAGCTGGTGCCAAGCCCAATGCCCGATGCTGGCGTCATCGCCGCCGCAGGCACCCAGATGCACCACATGCTGCACTCCGGCCTGCTTGGCCGCATCGAGGAAAACCTTGCTCTGGCGCAGCATGTCCACGCTGTAGCCGGTGACCAGCAGCACCCGATCAATGCCTTGCAGCGCAGGCAATAGCGTGTCTTCTTTATCGAAGTCGAGCAGCACTGTGCGGATTCCCTGTGCCTGCAAGACGGCGGCCTTCGCTGGCGAACGCACTGCCGCGACTGGTGTGACAGCATCTTCCAACAGCAGGTTTCTCAAGGTTTCGGCGCCGATCTGACCAGTGGCGCCGGTGACAAGGACGGTGGGGCGTTGCTGGCTCATTGCTGCCTTGGATGCTTGATCGAAGAGGGCGCCCAGCCTATCGTGGAGCCACATTCCGTTCCGCGATGGTTTTTACCGGTTTTACGGAATCTGATTCCTCAATCTTGAAACGTGCCGCATGCATCCCTCCGAACGCCTGAAAGGCCTCGATGTCTTCGTCTGTGTCGCCGATGCAGGCAGCTTTACCGCAGCTGCGGAGCGGTTGCACCTCACCGCTTCGGCGGTCGGCAAGTCGATCGCACGATTGGAAGAACGATTGGGTCGCACGCTGTTCCATCGCACGACCCGGCGCATGTCGCTGACCGAAGCCGGCATCGCCTTCCACCGGACTTGCACTGAGGTGTTGGCAAGCCTTGAGGAAGCCGAGGTGTCGTTGCGGGCAGAAGATGAGGAGCCAAGTGGCCGCGTGCGTATCGATCTACCGGCAGCGTTCGGGCGCCTGCAGGCGCTGCCGATCATTCTTGGCTTCGCCCAGGCCTATCCGCTGACACGGCCGCAGGTGTCCTTCTCGGATCGCTTCATCGATCCGGTCGAGGACGGTGTCGATATCATCGTGCGCATCGGCGGTCCCGACGCATGGTCGTCGTTGGTCGAACATCGACTGCTGGGCCATGAGCAACACGTGTTCTGTGCGGCTCCCGCCTATCTGGCGGCGCATGGCGTACCGACAACACGGGATGAGCTGCAGGCACATCGCTGCATCGCCTACGGACGCGCCGATGGCTCGGTCAGCCCGTGGCGCTTCGCAGCTGCAATGCCAGGCGACGTAGAGCTGCAGATGATGCCGGCTCCGCTGGTAGTGGGAGATGGCGAAGGGCAGGTCACCGCGGCATTGGTCGGCAGTGGCATCGTGCAGCTGCCGACCTGGCTGGTACGCAGTCATCTTGAGGACGGCGCGCTGGTGGAAGTGCTGCCGCATCTGGCCAGCCAGGGCCTGCCGCTCACCCTGGCCTGGATGAAAAGCCGGCGCGAGCTGCCAACGGTCAGTCTGCTACTGGAAACGTTGGCACAAGAGTTGGCATCGCGTATCCGCTAGCAGCGCGGAAATCGCAGTACCTGGACGCAGGGCGGGCAGGCATCACCGGCCCGCCATGGCTTTGCTCAGGAACCGCGTTTCAATCCCAAGCCGGCGCGATACCCGGATTGGCTACGCGTTCGCCACGATCCAGTTCCGCGATCCGTGCCATGTCCTCAGCATCCAGCCGCAACTGTGCCGCCTGCAGGTTGCCGGCAAGGTTTTCGCGCTTGGTCGATGACGGAATTACCGCATAGCCTTGCTTCAAGGCCCAAGCCAGTGCGACCTGCGCGGCAGTGGCCTGATGCTTTTCGGCAATGGCCTGGATCACCGGGTCCTTCAGCACCGCGCCATAGGCCAGGCTCATGAACGCGGTGACGTGGATGCCTTGTTCGCGCAGGTAGGCGATCAATGCACGGTTCTGCAGATAGGGATGAACTTCGATCTGGTTGGTGGCAATGGCATCGGCGCCGAGGATGGCGATGGCCTGCCGGGTCAGGTCGATAGTGAAGTTGGAAACACCAATCGCCTTGGTCAAACCCAGCGCCTTGGCTTCACGCAGCGCACCCAGGAACTCGGCCATCGGCACTTCGTCCTTGGGCGAGGGCCAGTGGATCAGGGTCAGGTCGACGTGGTCGGTGCGCAGCTTGCGCAGGCTCTCGCGCAGACTGGCAAGCAGATCATCGTGATGGAAGTTGCTGATCCAGATCTTGGTGGTCAGGAACAGCTGCTCGCGCGGCACAGCGCCGCTGGCGATTGCCGCACCTAGATCGGCCTCGTTCTCATAGATCTGCGCAGTGTCGAACGCGCGGTAACCCAGCTCCAATGCGTTGTGCACGGAGTCGGTGAGTACCTGGTCCTTGAGGCGGTATGTGCCAAGGCCAATAGCGGGAATAGTCATTCAAATCTCCAGAAATTCGCGCGTACAGGCTACGCCGTGCAGCGCGAACGAAAAGGTAAAGGGGAGTAACAGCGTGTTCTGTCAGTGCGCGCTGACGGCAATGCTTTCAGCGCGTACATCCAATCCGTCGCGGCGATCCAGGCGGCCACTCACTACGGTCAATGCCAACGCACCCAGTACCACCAAGGCGCCAATCCAAGGCGTGTGCATCAGTCCGATGTGATCGACCACCAGACCACCAAGCGAGGCGCCCAATGCGATGCCGATATTGAACGCGGCGATGTTCAGGCCCGATGCGACATCGGTTGCCTGCGGCACGAAGCGCTGCGCCTGCTTGACCACATACACCTGCAGGCCCGGCACATTGCCGAATGCCACCGCACCGAGCGCCAGCACGGTCAGCAACACCAACCAACGGTTGTAGGCAGTGAAGGTCAGCACCAGCAGCACCAATGCGAGCAGGCCGAAGATCAAGGTCAATGCGGGAATCGGACCACGACGATCTGCCAGGCGTCCGCCCCACAGATTGCCGATGGCCACTGATACGCCGTACACCAGCAGCACCGCGCTCACCGCATTGGCCGAGAAGCCGCTGACGTCCTGCAGGATCGAGGCGAGGAAGGTGAAGGACAGGAAGGTGCCGCCATAGCCCAGTGCAGTCATTGCATAGACCAGCAACAGCCGAGGCTGCGCCAGCACCGCGAACTGCTGGCCGAAGGTGGCCGGTGCACTGCGCGGCAGGTCACGCGGCACGAACAGCAGGCTGCCGAGCAGGGCGATCACGCCCAAGGCAGCGACGGCGAGGAAGGTCGCGCGCCAGCCCAGGTGCTGGCCGATAAAGGTGCCCAGCGGCACGCCGGAGACCAGCGCCACGGTCAGCCCGGTGAACATGATCGCGATCGCGCTGGCGGCCTTGTCCTTGGGCACTACCGAGGTGGCGATGATCGAGCCGATCGAGAAGAACACGCCGTGTGCCAGGCCGGTCAACACCCGCGCCACGATCAGCGAGCCATAACCGGGTGCCATCCACGCAATCACATTGCCGACGGTGAACAGCAGCATCAGCGCCACCAGCAAGGCCTTGCGCGGCACCCGTCCGGTCAAGGCGGTCAGCACCGGCGCGCCGATGGCGACGCCCAGCGCATACAGGGAAACCAGCAGGCCGGCCGAGGGCAGGCTGACATGCAGATCGGCTGCAATGGTCGGGATCAAGCCGACGATGACGAATTCGGTGGTGCCGATGGCGAACGCACCCAGCGTCAGTGCCAGCAGGGCAAGGGGAATACCGCGTGACATGGGCGAATCCTCGGGAAGGGCTGCGCAGTGTGAATGCGTAACTCTTGCCGAAAAATGCGGTTTCCCACCAATTACTATTGATTTAAAATCAATAATTGCCGTCACCCCAGGCTGCCCCGATGAAAACCACCCTCGACGAAATGCAGGCCTTCATCGCCGTGATCGACACCGGCTCGATCACCGCAGCGGCCGAACAGCTGGGCCAGACCACCTCGGGCGTCAGCCGGGCGCTGGGACGACTGGAAGAGAAGCTCGGCACCACCTTGCTGACCCGTACCACCCGCCGCCTGCAGCTCACCGACGAGGGCGAAACGTTTCTCGCACAGGCGCGTGCCATCGTCGCCTCTGTGGACGAGGCCGAAGAGCAGATCGCAGCGCGCCGTGGCACGCCGTCAGGCCGCCTGCGCGTGGATGCGGCGATGCCGTTCATGCTGCATGTGATCGCGCCGCTGGTGGCCGGCTACCGCGCGCGCTACCCGCAGGTGGCGTTGGAGCTCAACAGCAGCGAGCGCTACATCGACCTGCTGGAACGGCGCACCGATGTGGCGATCCGGATTGGCCCGCTGTCGGACTCCACCCTGCATGCGCGACCACTTGGACATAGTCGCCTGCGTGTGCTGGCCAGCCCGGCTTACCTGCAGCAGCACGGCACACCGAAGAACGTCACGCAGCTGCAGGCGCATACCTTGCTGGGCTTCAACGAACCGGATTCGCTGAATCATTGGCCGTTGGCGAGCGAAGACGGTGAGCGCCTGCACGTGCGACCCGCATTGGCGGTGTCGAGCGGGGAGATCCTGCACCGGTTGGCATTGGAAGGCGTGGGCATCGTCTGCCTGTCTGATTTCCTCACCGCAGCCGCGCGTGCGCGTGGCGAGTTGGTGCAGGTGTTGCCGAAACAGACGTTGGATGCACGCCAACCGATCCACGCCGTGTACTACCGCAACACCGCGGTATCAGCACGCATCAGCTCCTTCCTCGACTACCTGGCCGAAGCAATGGCGCAGCCGTTTGTAGGAGCGGCATAAGCCGCGAAGCTGACATCATCAAATCCACCGGAATACGTGTGATCCGATGAATTTCGGGCGTGGCGTTACGCGCCGTGTATGGCCGGAAAGCCCCTGCCGAGCATGGTTCGGCACTACGCTTTCGCCCCCTCCCTTTGGCGGAGCCAAGGGGAGGGTTGGGGAAGGGTAAGCTGATCGCCGAAGCGATGGCGCAGCCGGTTGTAGGAGCGGCGTAAGCCGCGAAGCTGACATCGTCAGAACCACCGGCATGCGTGTGATCCGATGATGTCGGGTGCGGGGGTGCGCGCCGTTTGTCGCCATCGGGAAAGCCCCTGCCGAGCATGGCTCGGCACTACGCTTTCGCTCCCTCCCTTTGGCGAAGCCAAGGGGAGGGTTGGGGAGGGGTAGGCTCTTCAGCTTCTGACATTGCGGTGGCTTCGCGGCTCATGGCCCGAGGCCACCCAGCGCCGCTCCTTAAAAAGCCAACCACAAAGTTCCTCAATGCTGCTGAGCATGATGCCAGGCATGGCGCACCAGCCAGCGCGCCTCATCCCAGGAAACCGCCAACGCCGGGCTATGCCGGTGGTAGCTGTCCTGCAGCACTTTGTAGAGCTGTTCTTCGTTGGCGCGTGGATAGGCCTGGTACACGTCGTAGCCCATTTCCAGCAGGCGCTGGTAATGGTCGAACTCATGTTGGCCAAGATGGCCGATGGCATGCACGCCGCGCCAGTAAGTCAGTTCGGCGTGGCGATCGATGCTGCGCTGGGCTGTAGGTGCGGTCTGCATGGGTAGGACTCCGTTAGCGGTCTACCCCCTGTCCGGCCGATGCTACGACGCGGGCAGGGGGTGCGCAACTCGCCCAATTCAGCTTTCCGCGCTGGCGGCATCCAACTGCGCGATCTGCTCTGGATTCAAGCCAAGCTGCGCCGCTGCCAGCACTTCCTGCAGCTGCTGCACGCTGGTGGCGCTGACGATGGGAGCGGTGATGCCTGGGCGCGCGATCAACCACGCCAGCGCCACCTGAGCCGGCGACGCCTTGTGGCTGGCAGCCACATCATCCAGTGCCTGCAGAATGCGCAGGCCACGCGGGTTGAGGTAGCGATCAGCCACTTTCGCCCCGCGGGCCGCGCTCTTGCCTACATCATCGGCGCTGCGGTACTTGCCAGTGAGGAAACCACTGGCCAGCGAGTAATAACTGATCACGCCGATGCCGTGCTCGCGCGCCAGCGGTTCCAGTTCGGCTTCATAGCCGCTGCGGTCGTAGAGGTTGTATTCCGGCTGCAGGGTTTCGTAGCGTGGCAGGTGATAGTCGGTTGACACCTTGAGCGCATCACGCAGGCGCTCAGCGCTGTAGTTGGATGCGCCAATCGCACGCACTTTGCCGGCCTCGATCAAGCGCGCGAACGCGCCCAGACTCTCTTCCAGCGGCACCGACTCGTCGTCCTCATGCGCCTGGTACAGATCGATCACATCCGTCTGCAGGCGACGCAGGGAATCCTCAACCGCTTCATTGATGTTGTCGGCCGACAGGCCCGGATGCTCGGCCCACTTGGCGACCTTGGTGGCGATCACCACCTTGTCGCGCTTGCCGCTGCGCTGCAGCCAGCGGCCGATGATGGTCTCCGATTCGCCGCCGCGGTTGCCCGGCACCCATGCCGGATAGACATCGGCGGTATCGATCAGGTTGAAGCCGGCATCGACGAACGCATCGAGCAAGCCAAAGGATGTCTTCTCATCGGCACTCCAGCCGAAAACATTGCCACCAAAAGCGATGGGGCTGACATGGAGACCCGAGCGGCCAAGTTCGCGTGACTGGGGCATGCGTTGCTCCTTTGTTGATCAGTTCAACAGCATAGACGGCATGCGTTCCAATTCCGTGGCAACGTCGTGAATACAGCGTTCCGTGAGCCGTTTCCACGCTAACGGGAAGTAAACATTTGCATGCTGCATTGCACTTGCAGCCGCGTGCTAGGCTCGCCGTTTCAACCGACGGAATTCCGCATGAAGAAGCCCGCCCCGCTGTTGTGTGCCTGTCTGCTGGCGCTTGCCAGCACCCTGTCTGCCGGCACTGCGCTGGCCCATGAAGCCGCTGCCAGCACAGCTGACGCGCAGGTATCGCCGCAGCTGCAGGCTGCCATTGCCGGCAGTTGGCGTACGCCGGCCAATGTGCTGCGTGACGAATACCGTCATCCAGCGCAGACCCTGGCCTTCTTCGGCCTGCAACCGAAGCAGACGGTCATCGAGATTACCCCCGGCGGTGGCTGGTATTCCGAAATCCTTGCGCCCTACCTGCGCGACGGCGGCAAGTACGTTGCCGCGGTGGTTGACCCGGCAGCCTTGCCGGCGGGCGGCGGTCGCGATTACCAGCAGCGCTCGCGCGATGGCTTGAGCAAGAAGTTCGCTGGTGCTCCGGCCCAGTTCGACCGTGCTGCCGAGGTGGCTTACAACCCTGCCGCACCGGTACTGGGCGCGCCGGGTTCGGCGGATCTGGTGCTGACCTTCCGCAATGTCCACAACTGGCGTTCCTCTGGCCAGGCCGAGGGTATGTTCAAGGCCTTCTTTGACGTGCTCAAGCCGGGCGGCACCCTCGGTGTGGTTGAGCACAGGGCCAAGACCGATGTGCCGGCCGATGACGGCAGCGGCTATGTTGGCCAGGCGCAGGTGATTGCCATGGCCGAAGCCGCCGGCTTCAAGCTGGCTGGCAGCAGCGAGGTCAACGCCAACCCGCGCGATACCAAGGACTACCCCAAGGGCGTGTGGACGCTGCCGCCGTCCAACAGCCATGACCCCGCTGATGCCGCCAAGTACAAGGCCATCGGCGAAAGCGACCGCATGACGCTGCGCTTCGTGAAGCAGTAACCGCGCAGGAAGTAGGGCTTGGAGAGGGGAGGGTGAGACAATGTGCGGCCGCACTGTTGGCCGCACGGCCCTCAAACTGGCGCGCGACGGAAGATCGTCGCGCCCAGCCAGCAATGCATCTTCAATCTACTTTTCGAATACCCGCATTACATGCTTATCGCCTTCAATAAACCATTCAACGTGCTGTGTCAGTTCACCGACCGCAGCCAGCCGCCGCGCACGACCCTGGCTGGCTTCGGCTTGCCGCCGGACGTATACGCGGCCGGTCGTCTGGATTACGACAGCGAAGGCCTGCTGCTGCTTACCGATGATGGCAACCTTGCCCATCGTCTGACCGACCCACGCCACAAGCAGCCCAAAACTTATTGGGTGCAGGTTGAAGGCGTGCCAACCGAAGAGAAGCTGCAGGCGCTGCGTGATGGCGTGCAGCTCAACGACGGCCCAACCCTGCCTGCGCGCGTTGAGCTGCTGGCTGCAGCCCCCAGCCTATGGGAGCGGAACCCGCCCGTACGGTTCCGCAAAACCGTGCCGGACAGTTGGCTGGCAATCACCCTGCGCGAAGGCCGCAACCGCCAGGTGCGACGCATGACCGCTGCGGTAGGCTTGCCGACGCTGCGGCTGGTGCGGGCGGTGATGGGGCCATATGCCCTGGATGAACTCCAGCCGGGGCAGTGGCGCCAAGTAGATTGAGCTGTGGTGACCAGCGTTGTCACGTTGCAGCTGATTGCATCTGGCCGATGATGGAGTCGCGATAGGCGACAGGACTCGATTCGATTGCAGGTTGATCGGCATCGGGTGCGGAGCCACTCCCACGTCCTTGTCGAGAGTGGCACCGCATATACAATTGAAAGATATGGTTCCATCACCTTGGGCGCTTCGATCACGCCAGGTCTTGCAGCGGCCGCTGCATCCAGAGCCAGCCGGAAGATATGCAGCCGTCCCTGCAAAGGCACATCATCGACACTCGCGCGAGCCCTCGCACCGCTGTGTTTATCGCTGCACAGTTGCCTGGACGCTTGCGATCATTGCCATGACAGCGGCGCGATGCGGCTACCAGATGTCGATGGTGGTCGCGAAGCCTGCAGGGTCATGCGCATGTATCGCGATCTCCGCAGGGATGAAGCTTCTGCCTCGGTAGATGGGCCTTGCCGCGTAGCGGCTCAGCTTGCCAGAACGCATCAGTGGCAGCACCGTGGTGGTATCGATCCTGCGCTTCTGCTGCGCAACCCATATGGGAACAAACACCATGTTTTCCACATCACAATCACCGCCAAGCTCTTCTGGGATCAACTGCAGGAAAGCCAGTTCACGTCGTCGCACCGCTGCTTCGCATTTCTCTCTTGTATCGAAATACCCGAAGTCAGCGGATCCGGCTTTGCGGGTGCGGCGCCCGTCGTGCATGACACTCTCCTGTAGCCTTTTCAACTGAAGCGAGTGCATTGATCAAGGCAACGCGGAAGAGCTGCAGCGATGAAGAGCGCTGTGCTCCGCCGCTATGAAATCCCGCAATCAATGACGCTGTCTTTGGAGTTGAGAGGATACGAGAGTTCTGTCATATCGCCTTGTTACCACTGGGCATGAGCTGGCGTAGACGCGGCATGTAAGCGTGCATTGATTGATGGGTGGCGCGACAAGGTGCGTCGCTTCAGTTGAGCATCCGGTTTGAACAGCGAACCGGCGGGTTGTGTGCCGCAACGCGTTTGGCCCTACGCGGGTCGCAAAACGCGCTCGTACAAAGCCCGGCAACTTTAGGGGCAACCGGCTGGTAGCGCAGAAGGAACCCGGGCGTCAGTGAATCGTGATCGTCATATCAGCCATGCATGTAAGCAATCAACGATGCTGTTGCTTACTGCCCGGCAGGTGGCTCCCACAGCTCGACCTTGTTGCCTTCGGGGTCCATCACCCAGCCGAACTTCCCTTGTTCGGAACCTTGCGGCTCGCCAACGACATTGCAGCCTTCGTTGCGCAGTGCCGCCAGCAGTGCATCCAGGTCATCCACGCGGAAGTTGATCATGAAGGACGCAGTGGAAGGCGCCATATAGCTGGTGTCTGCAGCAAACGGGCTCCAGATCGTCGCACCCGCCGGGCTATCCGCGCCGCCCCACTGGAACACCGCACCGCCCCAGTCGCTGACATCCAGGCCGAGGTGCTCGCGATACCAGCTGGAAAGCGCCTTTGGATCATTCGACTTGAAGAAGATTCCGCCAATGCCGGTTACGCGTTTCATGCAGGTTCTCCAAGGGTGATCAAGGTGGCGATGGCTGATGCCGCGAAACAGGGATCCAGCGTGGTTTCGGCTCGATGCTGGGCGAGCTGCAGCTATTCAATCAAAGCGCCATCTGCGTCGATGTGAATGTCGCTTCAGTCCGCAGCGCGCTCCGGTCGCCGGTAGTCCTGCGGGTCATCCGGCCTGTCCAGCAAGCTGACACCATCCGGATCCTGGCGAATCGTCGAGATGATCTCGCCTGCCTCATCAAGTCCTACGATCGCATCGCCATCCTCCGATCATTGCCAGCAGCACCCAACAGAGGCGCACAACTGCGACATCTACGCGATGGCGAACGCTGCCAATCGCTCCCGATCGGCGATGTACTGGGCGGCGCGCTCCTCCGGAACCCTACAGACATCAACCTGGACCAGGTTAGAGGAACGCGTTGGCTCTGAAGAGATGGAGCTCTCTCCTCGCGGCGGAGTAGACGGATCGGCGTGCTGGCCGAAGAGTATGTCAGATGCGGATACATAGCAGAAGATTGGGAGAAGGTGTTTTTTCCGAATCAAGGTTTGATGCGCAATTGTGGTGCACAGACTACGGATGTTCGTCGCAACCCAGTCCTTCAAGCAAAGGATGGTTTGCGTGAGCTCTTGGAGGTGCGGTATCGATCATGGGCATTGGCATGGAGTGGGCTCCCGCGACAGTGGCTCCACGGTGCAGCGACCGAACAACCTGGAACGCTTAATCAGAACTGCCGTTCCGGAAAGTGTTGACGGTGCAGATGCTGGAGTACAGGAGTCGCTACCGCCGCCAGTGCAGCAGGTGTGGTAGTACACGGTTTCACCTTGCACAGTGTATGAAGGACGAAACCTGTCCTCGATCACCTTGGGTGGAAGAAGGAAATCCGCTGCAAGCAGGATGGCAAAGTACAAAGTAAACCCGCCTATGACTGCATGTGAGTTCTTCATGCAAGTCGAAGCAGCTTGCTCAGTGCCTGAACCGCGGAGACTTGAAAACTGAGCATAGGACGGTCTCATGGAGGACGCCCCAGTCTTACTGTGCTGTGTGTGCTTTGAATGAAGTGAGCGCGAAGAGACATGGCGATTCGACAGTAGCGCGTAGAAGCCGTCGAAAGCCCGGCCAGCTATTGGTCAAGGACGCAAATGGCTTGCATGAGCTTCGGAAGCCTATCCGTTGTAGGCAAGCACGATCAGGCGCAGCTCAGGTATGACGATGAGTACCTTCTCTGGCCCATGAGTGTAAAAGGATCCCTTGGTGCGCGACGCCGCCTCGATCTGTTCTTTCAGTTGCATATCAAGCCCAGCGCATTCCAGTCCCGGCGACAGCAAGGTCTGATCGTCATCGATGAGGGCAGCATCCGGGGTGGGGCGCCACGCATAAAACGTGTGATAAGGGTCGGCCGATTTGCGCGAGTGGCTGGTTGCGGGAAAGAACTCCAGCCCGCGCTGTGCGATGCCTTGGGTGGTTTCCCGGTCGAGCCGGTAAACCGCGGCTCCACAGCCCTCGCGGAAGCCTGATACGCCGCCGCGTGCGAGCGGATAGCTGATGCCAATCTCCGTTGGGATGATCCGCAGGTAGAACGACTCAGTCCACAATTTTCCGGCGAGCAACAGCGCCAGTACACCAACAATGACTGTTCGTAATTTTCCTGAAAAAACGGACATGAGTGTCATCCTGAGCTAAGCCCCGCCGCGAGGAGGGCCCGGCATGCACGAACTATCGGTGCCAATGCTAGGCGCTGAAAAATTGCAGGGGAACTGGCTCCTGGTTGCAGCGGCATACTCCAGGAAGCCTTGAGCCGTTGAAACCGCAATGGGCTGGCATGAGCGTAGCGCAACAGTAAAGCTATCGTCTCCCCAAATTCTCAACAGCGCGACGAGGATGGCGGCATGCTGTTCCGCCGCCGCTCCCATAAGTGATGTGCGGCCGTTGTACTTAAGAAGCGCTACAAGCCCGGTGTGATCTCGGGTCGCAAGCCGCAGTGCCGAACGATAGTCAACGTGATCAAACTTCTCCGCTTTGGAATAAACGTCACCTGGCTGATTTGGCTCGCGAAGATGGCGTTCCAACTGGGCCGATGGGTTCGGTATTTCGGCCGGGATGCCGAGAGATGCAGCCAGAATCAAGCCTGCGATGAACTGTTTCATGGCCGCCAATTCCTGGCTCAACTCGCAATACGGGGCGGGTTTGGTTGGAATGAACCATCAACACACCCTGTCATGCGAAGGGTGCCAGCGCCTGTCAATTTGATGGCACATGCTGTGGTGCAGGGAGCAAAGGAAGATGGGATATCCCCATTCCTCAGCGGTCAACTCAACCGGTTCGCGAACAACCTGGGATTCGCGGTTCCAGATTGCCCAAGTGCCGTCTCTACCGTAACTTGGGCTGTCCTGGCGGAATAGATCCACCCCATCGAACGCATCCGTTGGAACCCGCGCCGCAATGCGGGCCAAAGATCCGGATCGGTTGCAGGCAATGAAGTCGGTAATGCGATGGAACCCTTGCGGATTCTTGGTGAGCAATTCGTCTGCCGGAACAAGAGACTCACTTGTGAAGTAAAAGGCATGAACCAGTTGCCCACCGCCCATGATCTGACGCGAGAGCACCAGACAGTAGTAGTAACGGTCGCCTTCCTTGATCGCCAGAAGATCACCTGGACGGATGCGGATCATTGGCACCAACTCCGTAGCTTAGCCGCGCCGCGTGGTGGCGACGGCTTGAATGAATTGTTGGACATCTTACTGGTCGGCGGTGAACAGTACATGCCGCCCCTCGGAAGCCGCGGTTTGGTAGAGGGTGCAAACCTCTTGGAACCATTCCCACGTGTAGTGGAAGTCCTCGTCAGTCAGATCGAAGCCGTACTCTTTCGGGTTGATGGCGTCATAGCGCTCTCTGAAATGCTCTTGCGTGAGACCTGCTATCGCCAAAGCTACCTCCCTGACTTGCTCAGGAGTCTTCAGGCTGATGATATAGTCGTTCTCGCTGTAAAGAGGCTGGCCGCCGAGGACTACATGATTGAGGGGATATTGGCCTCCGTCATAACTGAGTAGCCCGTCCGAAAGGGCTCGGTGCATCGCATCCCATGCCTTGTCGCATTGAGCGATGTAACGGCCGGGCTCTGCGAAATAGCGTTCCTCGATATCCTCCCGGATGAGCATGAGTCGCTCCTTGTCGTTCTGCTTGGATAGCAGCAAGGCGACGTCGTCAACGGAGAGTGCAAAGTGCACGCCAAGACAAGCCATGAGGTCTCCTCGGGAGGCCTGAGTGAGGTTTGAACAACCGGCTCGATCACCTTGATTCTCCTGTTCGAGTCGGCACGTGCACTACAGATCACGATAACGGCGACAGCTGGATGCGTAGCATCGCTTTCAGTCGATACGGCTGCCGACCCTGGCCGCTGCCATTTTTTTCTTAGTGTGGCGTAACCAACGCCGTCCACGGCACAGTCTGCACCGCCTCGGACAGGACTGTGCCGTGTACGCATGCGTCGGCCTTTTAGCTCGGCACTCCCGGAAGTCAGTTGCATGGATAGCTCAGGCTCTCAAATCGTGGCCAGTGGTCTGACAAGCTGCAGGGGAGGGTAGAGATGCCTTTGGTCAACGACAGCCCCGGTCCGAACGAATCATTGGTACTACGCCAAGTACTTGGCGAGGATCGCACTTAGCGCGAGCGCTGCTCCTGCGATTGATACGGAGCGAAAGTGCTTGTGCCATCCGTACGCCATTAGGCCGAACCCTGTCGCTCCAAAAAGGTTGCGAAGGTTTTGTCCATAGAACAGAAAATCGATAAGGTTGATTGCAGCAAACAACAAGAAAAGTACAAGGAAGGCTCTATTGCTGGTCGCCATGCCGAAAAGATCCTTTTCAATTCCAACTCTATAAGCAAGCCACGCCGGGACGCGGGGTCGGTCGGAGCGAACTGTCAGCCCTGTGCATGGCGCTCTAGCTCAGCAAGCGACTGAAGAGCGGTGCCGAAAACGGGTAGTACAGTTGAGTCAAGCCAGGCTGATTCGTTGTCGCGGCGATGGCTGAACATCGCTTCTGTTTCCACTGCCATGGAGTGGCCTCGGCTTGAACGAATTGTCAGGTGGTTGCCGGACCAACATCCATGCCGTCGTAAGTGTCAACGCCGAATCTGTCGGCGAGAGCATAGAGTTCTTGATTTCTTTGGTGCAGCGAAAGAACCGTGTGCGGCTCAATTTTTTCCATATGCAGGAAGTAGTACTCTTCCTCGCCTTCGTCAAACTCAGGGACGAACATGTCAACAAAACGGTAGCCTTGTTGATCTAGCTCAGCGGCGAGTGTGCGCAGCTTGTCGGCCGAACTGTCAGTAAAGAAGTAGCCCCAGAGCATTGGGCCATCGATGTTCCAGTCCGTTGATTCCTGGATGTTCGAGAACATTGCTTCCAGGCTTCCGATATCAATCATGTAAACACCTGACTCCATAAATGCGCCGAACCGCGTATCGGGTTCGGCTCGAATGAACTGTTGAACGCTCCTTTCAACGAGCGTCTTCCGGGCGAGGTGACCCATCGCGTGCAATTCCCTCGCCGCACGTCGGGCAGTGCCAGCCTCCCAACATTGCTTCACGCACACTGGATGGCTTTCGGAACCTTGGTAAAGGCGCTTTGCACTTTGGACATGACTTGCTGGGAAGTAAGAGTGCCAGAACAAGTACCGCCACTCCGCCAGCGGGGCCTCCAATCAGTACAGCTGTCAACAACGTACCCATAAGAATCCTGTTGGAGCCAACTCTGGAATCAAGCCGAACCGCGAAGCGAGTTCGGCCTGAATGAACTTTCGAGCTGTCGCAATGACAGCAACAACACCTTACTTTGGTGCTGGATGCGCTGCATCGAGCAGCGCGTTCTGCTCCACAGCGGCGTCATAGATCTCAAACAGCGATGCTCTTGCAGACCAGATGCCCATGCAAACCAAAAGCAAGGCCATTGGCAACAATTTGTAAATTCGTTCTGCAATCATTGGAATTACGTCCTTTGTAAAAATCCAGTGGAGCTTCCTGATTCTAGCGCTAAGTAGACCCGCGAAGCAGCGACGCCTTGGTCGAAAGGTTAGGTCCTGGCCCCTGTGACGCAGATCCAAGCATCTTGCTTGGATATTGTCAGGGTGCCGTTGCCGCGTTGAAATTTCCACCATTCACCCGAGCAAGAGCTTCCATCTCTCCTGCACAGTATGTAATCACCTTCGGGCGCGATAAGCCACTGCTCGATTGGATAAGCCATCTTGCCCGCAGGGAAGTTGGGGCTTGAATCTGCAAGGGCCCGTAGTGCAGAGGCATCGATGGGCGGCTCGCGAGCTAATCGCACCTGGCCGAGCGCTGCCTTGCCACAATAGGAGGGCGGACTATAAGAATCGACAGTAGCCGTCGTGCATCCGGCAAGGGCGATCACTGCCACTAGAAGTAAGGGACACTTCATGCAGGACCTAACTCTGGAATTGAGCCGCGCAGCGGGATCGGCTTGAATGAACTGCTAGGTGGCGGGCTTGATACTGGACGCATTGATTGCCCAGCTGTTGAGAGCGGGTGCGATGCTATCAAGTGGCATTGCCGTCGGGGGTAGTTGGTTCTTTGGAGGTCAGTGCGACACCCCATGCAGCGATCTCCAGCGCGACGCCAAAGCCGCCAATCAGCCATGCCCCGGTGCTGGATGAAACAACGTAAAAGCAGAGTGCGACCAGGAATAGAAGGATCGCGAGAGCATGTAGGATTTTCATTTTTCCACCTAACGTCTGCGTAAAGCCGGGCCGCGAAGCGGCTGTGGCTGGGATGCGTTGTCAGCTGCCAGCCTAGATAGGCGTGACGCCGGTTTCATCGAACCAAACATCTTCCGAAGAATGAATGTCTCCCTCTGTCTCGTTGTAGTTGACGGTGAGTTCATCGCCGGCGCCGATATCCCGAGCGGCGGAAAACACCATGCAACGGCCATCCGCATGAGCAGCGTAGCGCACATTTGCGGGATTGGCGTGGTTGTACATGCTGCCCCAGCCGAGTGCGACGCAAGAGGCGGGAGGTCCGTTGGTGAGGCGGCCCCAGTCAAACACGATGCGCTGTATCTCCTCCGGCATTTCGTCCCAATCCGCCCGCACGATGACTACCGGACAGACCTCGATGTTCTCACCTGACCTGATTTGCTTGGTGGCAAAGACGCCGAGCCCTTTGGCGGTTTCCGTGTCTTTGATAGTCGCTGCATAGCAAACGCTAAAATGCGTCATCGAACTCCGGAATCAAGCCGATCCGCGAAGCGGGTTCGGCTTGAATGAATTGTTAGATTTACCGCGCGGGCTTTGCAGATAGCTCAGCGTACGCTCGCTTGCCCACCGACTCAGAAAGGTGGTTAAGTCCCATGACGGTGTTGGCGGAGGTATCGGACACAGTGTGTTCTTGGCCGAGGTAGCGAATACGAAGGCCAAGCCTGTCTTTTCCTGCCATGAATCCGAACATGACCCGCACACCGGGAGGTCGCTGTCGGATGTCAGTAATTGCAACCTCGGCAGCATCTGTTTCCGATACCGCAAACGAATTTTTCCTGGCTTCTGCGGCGTAAGCTTGCTCAATTAGCGGTGGCACTTTGTCGTTGTGCTCACAGTCGCCGCAATCCCAGATGATGTTGAGCTTTGGGACTGTTGGCAATGCCTGTGCGAGCTCAGGCAAAGACGCCGAGGCAGTGGCCGCAGGCTCAGGCGCAACCTGTGCAAAAACAGGCTGTATGGCGACAAAAGCAAGCAGAAAAGTCACACACAAGATATCTCTTTTCACGCGATCCCCCTTTTTGTTGGACAGAAATTTAACTCTGGGATCAAGCCGAGTCGCGAAGCGAGTTCGGCTTGAATGAACTGTTAGTCGTCAACTCGGAAGGTACCCGTCGAACTCCCACAGCAACTCGTGATTGATGACTCGGGCAACGTCTTGCCAGCTTGGCCGGGCCGCGTGCGCAAGGAGGCGATTGACCGAGTGCTCCACCTGGGGCCAAGAGAACGAATCAACGATTAGTGTGCCACGCCCCCAGCCGAATCTCCCCGACTCAGCTAAGGCGGTTGGCGTGGCAACAATAAAAAAAAGCCGTCCCCGGCGGTGCCGGAGCTCGGTCCAATCGTAGCAAGCATAGGAACGGGGCAATGCGCTGGGTCTGGGGGAAGATCTCCAGTGGCGAGGTCGGAGCTTGAGAGACCGAACAGCTTGGGAACGATCATTGGCGGCTGACTCTGGAATCAAGTCGACCCGCAGCGGGTTCGGCTTGAATGAATTGTTAGCCCTTGCGCCAAAGTGCCGCGTCTGCACCGACGATCAAGGTAACGACGATAGAGGCAACTAGATAGCAAACGAACTGATCACGGAACCCTAGCTTGAGATTCCGGCTAGCTGATACGAGGAGGCCAAATAAGACCGTCACAACAATCAGGGGGATTGTCCAAGTGCCAAATCCAAGTAATTGGCTAACCCTCGCCTCGTCATTTGGGTTGTAAAAACTCATTCCCGCTGCCAAGAGGCGCATGAAAAAAGCCATATAGAGGAGCGCAAAGCCGAACTGTGATCGGTGATTTTTGACAAGCCAGAATCCCACAATTCCTTGAGCAATGGTAATGACAGGGCCAGCAGCAGAAACCATGGCTTGATCTAGCGCGCTCATGGGATTTTTGGACCACACATGATTGGGGGTGGCAACCATGTCATGCCCAATGGCAACACCCGTTAGCCAATGAGCAAACTCATGCACGAGAAATGTCCCAATGCCAACAAAAAAGAGGTTCATGTAAAACTTGAGGGGCAACGCTGATTTTTGGAGGCTCACCAATTTCTCCTGTAAGGCCAAACTCTGGAATTAAGCCGCCGCTGCGAAGCGGGTTCGGCTTGAATGAACTGTTAGGCGCGAAAACCCCGTTGGTTATGAACTCAAAGTCCCGAGATTGCATCTCGAAGCGCCTCCCATAGATCCTTAAGCTTCTTTCGGCTTCCCATGAAGAAAAGGACTCGTACCAGTTGTATCAGGACGGCGGCTAGAAGGACAAGGAGTCCAATCAGTCCAATCGCATCCCTAAATAGGATTCCTGCGATAGCGAGGACGACTAGTGCTAGCAAAACGGCTAGGTCGGACTTCCGCATTTCTCTTTGAGTAGCGGTGGTCATCGCGCCTAACTCCGGAATTAAGCCGACCCGCGAAGCGGCGTCGGCTTAAATGAATTGTTAGGCATCAGCTGACTCCCACAGGCGACCGGCCCGGGTGACCTTGCAGTGATAGCACCCGCTGCTCTTGTCGTCCATGTTGTACCAAGCATGCGCCCCACCGGCCGCCTCGCAATCCATACCTTTGTCTGCGATGCCAAGGTCGATAAGAAACCAGGGCAAGTGCCGACGTACGGCAGTCCTCCAGCGGTACGGTGATGGTTTTGAGGCGGTGTCCATCTGATGCCTAACTCCGGAATTAAGGCGACCCGCGAAGCGGGTTCGGCTTGAATGAACTGTTGGGTGCCACCCGCGTGATAGCCATTAGCTTGTAATCTCCATCTTGGCTGACCCGTAGAGGCGAACTGACCGCTCAAGAGATGGAGAGTATTCATGCTGTGGGTATGAGGACACGCTAATCACCCAATCTGAGCCAACGAACACAAGTTCGAGTGGGACTAGCTTAGTGAGGAAGAGTAATGCCAACTGTTCATCACAGCTTGCAGTGAAGAATTCGAAGTCTGCCTTGTACTGTTCTACGCCAATTGCAGACGACCCGCCCTTGGAGCTAACGAATCGACCTATTTTTTTGAGCCACGTGTCATAAGCATCAGTCTCTGGAAATAGTTCGATTCTCTCCATCGGGCCCTGCAAGATTTCCCGAAGAGTTTCAGCTTCCTGCTTTGTGACCGGAGTAATCATCGGACCCTCTTGCTGCACCTAACTCTGGAATTAAGCCGACTCGCGAAGCGAGTTCGGCTTGAATGAACTGTTAGGGCGCTACTCCACTACGCTCGTGCCCCAGCCATCATAGTCACCGCCGTTCTTGGTCGCTATTGCCTCAAGAGCACGCGTCGTTGCGGTCATAGCATCCAATTGCGGCACCATCTCACGGGTAGCATGAATCTGCCATTGCGACTGTCCGGAAGTACGATCTATTGAAGTGATGGTGTAGCCAAGTTGCTCCATATCCGCAGCCGCAGCTTTAGCTTTTCTTTCGGTTGGTACGAACATGAAGAAATCAATGTTATGCGGCTTTGAAACGTTCGATCCGGCAGAAACCAAGTTCTCTATGACGCGAGCGTCCTGTTGTTCTGCTATGGACTGAGCCATGCAAGGGCCAGAGAAGAGCAGGGAAAGCAAAGTCAGATGGAGGAAAACTTTCATAGCGCCCTAACTCTGGAATTAAGCCGACTCGCGAAGCGAGTTCGGCTTGAATGAACCGTTAGGCGGCTGCAGCCAATTGCACAACCCATGGCCAACGCTGCCCTGCTTGTACAACC
>NZ_JBRREB010000045.1:0-38272 GCF_056759995.1 Stenotrophomonas sp. STEN030
GCGTGGGGTGTCTTCAAGAGCGGCCGGGATTTCGATCCGACCATGCTGAGAGTAGGTCAAGCCTGCTTCCAGCAGGCTTGACCGCGAACATAGGATCTCGGCTCTACAGTGGGGCTTCACCTGCAATTCGAACCTGCGCTTCAAGGCGCCACTGGACGATGGTTCCAACGCCCTTCGGCATCCATTTCCAGACAGGTACCCGATCCGCTCGACGGGCAGGCATCCACCGCGTGAATCTGCTCCAACGGCACATCCAGCCGCCATGCCAGACCGTGCAGACCAATCGCATAGAAGCGCTGGTCATCTGCCACATGCACCCACAACGGGGCCTTCAGCTGCTGCGCGGCCAACTGCTGCACGGATGCCTCCGCCCAGCGCGCGCGACCGATAAGACCCGGGTGATCCAGCCAGCGCGTTCCAGCCACCGACACCCAGCACGACACTGCCATCAGCACCGCCACCAGCACAGCGACCCGGCGCCCTTGCAGCAATCGCGCCAGCACGATGGCGGGCAGGATCGCGGAAATCGCGGCGTAGTACTCGTAGCTGTTCCAGACCAATGGGAAGTAAGGTGCGTAGGCGACAACCGCAAACACCACCAGCAGCGCCCACTGGCGACGATCCAAACGCCGCCAGCCACCCTTGGATGCAGCCAACAACCAACTGACCATAACCGGGAAAGCCGCCAACAGCGCCCAGGCGGCGCCCTTCATCAGCTCGCCGGTGGCGATCATGCGCAGTGCCTCACGTGGCACATTGAGCAACCACGCACCGAAGGACGCACCGTTCTTGATCAGGTTGCCGCCAAAACCGTAGGCGTACTCCGGCGCAGGAGGCAGCGTGGCTTTCTGCCGCAGCAACAGCCAGATGCCAGCCAGCACGACGCATGACACCAGAATCAACCATTCGCCACGGCGCAAACGCGCGCCGGCGAACAGGCTGCAGATCAGCATCAGCACCGGCATCAGGATCGCCGACTCCTTGCTGAGCAAGCCGACAACCAGCAGACACGGCACTACCGCCAGCAACAACAGTCGTTTGCCTGCAGTCGCAGTGGAGGCTGCCAACCATGACGCCAGCAACAGCGTGGTAAACAGCACCAACAACGGGCTGTTGGCTGCAGCAACCCAATGCACCGTCAGCAGACTGACGGCCAGCACACCATAGAAACCCGTACTCAAACCCGCCACTGCCCAGCGCGCGGGCCAGCCGGCAACGCGTGCGATGGTGAGTCCCAATACGCCAACGCCAAGTGCCGCCAGCAACTGCAACACGAGCATGACCGAGTGCGCGACCAGCACGTTGCCGCCCATCACACTCTCAACCACACGCCACCACGCCGTCTGCGACAGCGGCCGCCAGAACAGTTCCGGCTGCAATGGCCAGAAGGTTTCCGACCACGGCTGGCTGGCCAGATTGGCCAAGCGCGCCGCATGCAGAAACACGTAGTCGTCACCCCAGAACGGGGTCCATAGCGCAGGCACCCAGATCACTGCGGCCAGCACCAGCAGCAGCAACATCGTCAGCAGGTCCGACCGCAGCGGCCGAGCTGTCACATTCGCATCCATACGTATTGTTCCTCAATGCTGCCTACGGGCAGAAGGGTTCTCAATGCGGCAAGGTCCAATGCCCTGCCGCAACCAGATCAGCCCAACAAGGTTTCCAGCACAGCCATGCGCACGGCAACGCCATTGGCGACCTGACGCAACACCCACGACTGCGGGCCGTCGGCCACTTCGTCGGTGACTTCCACGCCGCGGTTGATCGGACCCGGGTGCAGCACCGCTGCGTCCTTGGCCGCGCGCTTCAGGCGCTCGCTGTTGAGGCCGTACTGGGCGTGGTATTGCTCCAGCGATGGCACCAGGCCTTCTTCCATGCGCTCGCGCTGCAGGCGCAACATCATCAGCGCATCCACGCCTTCCAGCATCGCGTCGAAATCCTGGCCGACCACGCAACCATCAAGGATTCCATCCTCCGGCAGCAGCGATTGCGGACCGCAGACGCGGATCTCGCCAACACCCAGGGTGCGCATCGCCTGCAGATCGGTACGCGCAACGCGTGAGTGCTTCACGTCGCCGACGATCACCACTTTCAGCTTGGAGAAATCACTGCCCTTGGCCTGACGCAGGGTCAGCATGTCGAGCAGGCCCTGGGTCGGATGCGCGCTGCGGCCGTCGCCAGCATTGATCAGCGCGGTACCTTCGCCAGCCACACCAGCCAGTTCGGCCACGGCACCATCGTCCGGGTGGCGCACGATGAAACCACGCACGCCCATCGCTTCCAGATTCTTCAGCGTGTCGCTGGCGGTTTCGCCCTTGCGTGCGGAAGAGGTGGAAGCATCGAAATTCAATACGTCAGCGCCCAGCCGCTGCGCCGCCAGCTGGAACGAGCTGCGGGTGCGGGTCGAGGGTTCGAAGAACAAGGTGCATACGCCGGTACCGGCCAGCACCGTGCGCTTGTTGTTGATGCGACCGACCGCGGCATCGCGGATCTGGCCAGCACGGTCGAGCAGCTGCAGCAGGGTTTCCCGCGGCAACCCATCCAGGGTCAGCAGGTGGCGCAGGCGTCCTTGGGCATCAAGTTGCGAAGCGGTCATGGCAGGGTCTTCGACAGTCAGGAAATAGGGGTGGCTTCGTGCGGCGCCGATAACCAGCGCTCGATGATGACGGCGGCAGCGACGGCGTCGAGGTTGGCGGCATCGCGGCGGCGCTTGCGGCCTTCGGCGCGCTCCACGGCAAAGCGCTGCGCGGCCTCGACCGAGCTGGAACGCTCATCCACCAGCAATACCGGCACCTTGTAGCGCTGCTGCAGCTGCCGGGCAAAGGCATGCGCGCGCTTGCGGTTGGGCTGGTCTTCGCCTTCCAGGGTGAGCGGATCGCCGACGATCATGCCTTGCGGCCGCCATTCCTTGTGCAGCTTGTCCAGTGCGTTCCAGTCCGGGCCATTGCCATGCACATCGACGACCGCGATCGCACGCGCGCCGACGCCCAGTGAGCTGCCAATGGCAACGCCGATGCGGCGCGAGCCGACATCGAAGCCCAGTACCGTGCTGCTGGTGGAAAGTGTGTTGGACTCAAGCACGGCCGCTGTATCCGGTGACCAGGAACAGATCAACGCCGATGCGTGCGCCGGCCAACTGCCAGCGTTCGTCCAGCGGTGTTTCGAACAGCACGGCAGCGTCGGCGGGCACGGTCAGCCAGCTGTTCTCCGCCAGCTCCTGCTCCAGCTGCCCTTCACTCCAGCCGGCGCAGCCGAGCGTGACCAGCGCGTTGCGTGGGCCTTCGCCACGGGCCATGGCCTCGAGGATGTCGCGGGACGTGGTCAGGTACAGGCCATCGCCCACCTTCAGGCTGGAATCCCATGCGCGGGCGTCGTCATGGATGACGAAACCGCGTTCGGTGTGCACCGGCCCGCCATTGAGCACCGGCACGGCGCGCAGGTCGCCATCGTCGGTATCGATCGCCATCTGCGCGAACACATCGCCCAGGGTGAAATCGGAGAGCTGGTTGACCACGACGCCCATGGCGCCGTTTTCGTCGTGCTGGCAGATCAAGGCCACGCTACGCGCGAACTGGGGGTCGACCAGCGATGGCAAAGCCACCAGCAGGTGATTGGAAAGAGGTGGCGACAACGCAGACATGTCTGCATTCTACCGGCTGCAGCTGCCTGACGCTTCGCAGGGGCGATAATCGGGGCTTCCTTAACGCGGAGACGCCGATGACCTACTACTGTGATTTCGCCCCGGGCCACCCCGTGCACGGGCCGTACCACGAGAACGAGTATGGCTTCCCGCAGCGCGACGAACGCGAGCTCTTCGAGCGCCTGCTACTGGAAATCAACCAGGCCGGCCTGAGCTGGGAAACCATCCTGCGCAAGCGCGAGGGTTTTCGCAGCGCCTATAGCGGCTTCGACGTGGATGCGGTGGCGGCCTATGGCGAGGCGGATATCGCCCGCCTGCTGGCCGATGCCAGCATCATCCGCAACCGGCTCAAGGTGGCAGCGGCGATCCACAACGCGCAGGTAATCCAGGGCCTGCGCGCATCGCATGGCAGCTTCGCCGAGTGGCTGGATGCGCATCACCCGTTGCCCAAGGCGGACTGGGTGAAGCTGTTCAAGAAGACCTTCCGATTTACCGGTGGCGAGATCACCGGGGAATTTTTGATGAGCTTGGGGTATCTGCCGGGCGCGCACCGGGAGGATTGCCCGGTGATGGTGAAGATTGCGGCGATTGGGCCGGCGTGGATGGGACGGTAGTTCGCCCGGGCGCTGTTGACCTGAGCGCGAGCTGTAAGCAAAAGCAAAAGCACCCCTCCCCGGCCCTCCCCTTCGCTACGCGAAAGGGAGGGAGAAGAGCGGCCCCCGCTTTGGCTTGAGCTTGGCTTTGGCCCCTCCCTTTCGCGTAGCGAAGGGGAGGGTTCGGGAGGGGTGCTGTTGATGTTGATGTTGATCTTGATCTTGATCTTGATCTTGATCTTGTCCTCCCCCCAACCCCAAACAAAAAGCCGCCCCAAAAGGAGCGGCTTTTCAAATAACCAAACCCGCCAGACTCAGCGAACCTCGGCAATCTCCACGCCATCCAGACCCTGCGACAAGGTCTTGGCGTCGCCGCCCTGCGACAGCTTGATGCGCAGGCGCACTTCGTTCTGCGAATCGGCGTAACGCAAGGCGTCGTCGTAGCTGATCTCGCCGGCCTGGTACAGCTCGAACAGGCTCTGGTCGAAGGTCTTCATGCCCAACTGGACGGAATCCTTCATCACTTCCTTCAACTTGTGCACTTCGCCGTCGCGGATATAGTCCTGCACCAGCGGCGTGCCCAGCAGGATTTCCATCGCCACGCGGCGGCTCTTGCCGTCCGGGGTCGGCACCAGCTGCTGTGCGACCACACCCTTCAGGTTCAGCGACAAGTCCATCAGCAACTGGTTGCGACGGTCTTCCGGGAAGAAGTTGATGATGCGGTCCATCGCCTGGTTGGCGTTGTTGGCGTGCAGCGTGGCCAGCACCAGGTGGCCGGTTTCAGCAAACGCCACCGCGTGATCCATGCCCTCGCGGGTACGGATTTCGCCGATCATGATCACGTCCGGCGCCTGCCGCAGGGTGTTCTTCAGTGCTGCTTCCCAGCTGTCGGTGTCGATGCCGACTTCGCGCTGGGTGACGATGCAGCCTTCGTGCTTGTGCACGAATTCGATCGGGTCTTCGATGGTGATGATGTGGCCGGTCGAGTTCTGGTTGCGGTAACCGATCATTGCGGCCAGCGAAGTCGACTTACCGGTACCGGTGGCGCCGACGAACAGGATGATGCCGCGCTTGGTCATGGCCAGCGTCTTGACCACTGGCGGCAGGCTCAGCTCTTCCACGGTGGGAATGCGCGTCTCGATGCGACGCAGCACCATGCCTACCTGGTTGCGCTGGTAGAAGCAGCTCACACGGAAGCGGCCCACGCCGGATACACCGATGGCGAAGTTGCATTCGTGGGTTTTTTCGAATTCCTCGCGCTGCGCCGGTGTCATCACGTTGAGCACCATGTCGCGGCTTTGCTGCGCCGTCAGCGGTGTCTGGGTGATCGGCGACAGCTTGCCGTTGACCTTCATCGACGGCGGCATGCCGGCGGTGATGAAAAGGTCGGACGCCTTCTGGTGCGCCATCAGCTTGAGGAAGGAGGTGAAATCAATAGTGCTCATGTCTGGCTCCTGATGGAGAGCCGGGACAGGGCGTGGGATGACCCCATCGCGCCCCGTCGATTCCGGCTTTTGCGAATCCCGAATTCCGAATCTTCAATCCCGAAACCTGGAATTACTCGAACAGACGCTTGTCCTTGGCGTATTCCTTGGCCTGGTTGCGCGTGACCAAGCTGCGCTTGACCAGATCCTGCAGGTTCTGGTCCAGCGTCTGCATGCCCACCTGCTGACCGGTCTGGATGGACGAGTACATCTGCGCCACCTTGTCTTCGCGGATCAGGTTACGGATAGCCGGTGTCGCCACCATGATTTCGTGCGAGGCCACACGGCCACCACCAACGCGCTTGAGCAGTGCCTGCGAAATCACCGCACGCAGCGACTCTGACAGCATCGAGCGCACCATCGGCTTTTCGCCGGCCGGGAACACGTCGATGATACGGTCGATGGTCTTGGCCGCCGAGCTGGTATGCAGGGTGCCAAACACCAGGTGACCGGTTTCTGCCGCGGTCAGTGCCAGACGGATGGTTTCCAGGTCACGCAATTCGCCGACCAGGATGATGTCCGGATCTTCACGCAAGGCCGAGCGCAGCGCTTCGTTGAAGCCATGCGTGTCGCGGTGCACTTCGCGCTGGTTGATCAGGCATTTCTGCGAGGTGTGCACGAATTCGATCGGATCCTCGACGGTGAGGATATGACCGTATTCGTTCTTGTTGATGTGATCGATCATCGCCGCGAGCGTGGTCGACTTGCCCGAACCGGTCGGGCCGGTGACCAGGATCAGACCCTGCGGCTGCTCGATCAACTCACGGAAGATCGGCGGGCAGGCTAGGTCTTCCAGCGTCAGCACTTCCGAGGGAATGGTACGGAACACCGCACCGGCACCACGGTTCTGATTGAACGCGTTGACACGGAAGCGCGCCAGCGAGGGAATCTCGAACGAGAAGTCGACCTCGAGGAACTCTTCGTAATCACGACGCTGCTTGTCCGACATGATGTCGTACACCAGCGCGTGCACTTGTTTGTGGTCCAGAGCCGGGATGTTGATGCGGCGGACGTCACCGTCCACGCGGATCATCGGCGGCAAGCCGGCGGAAAGATGTAAGTCCGAGGCCTTGTTCTTGACCGAGAACGCCAAAAGTTCAGCGATGTCCATACGCGCTCTGTCCCCTGCGTTGCGAGTATATGTAAGGTGTTTCCCCTGGCGGGCAGTATAAGCCTTCCCACGTAAGAGGTAGATGCTTTGCAAACCGTGTCTTTGGCCACCCTCCGGCAGCAGATCGACGCTGCTTCCAGCCCCTCCCGGGCAGTCCGCCTGCTGGCCGTGTCCAAGCTGCAACCGGCCGCTGCGGTGGCCGCTCTGGCTGCCCAAGGACAGCGCGCCTTTGGTGAAAACTATGTGCAGGAGGCTGCCGCCAAGATCGCCGAGCTGGCCGAACTGGGCCTGGAATGGCACCTGATCGGCCACCTGCAGTCCAACAAGGCCGAGCTGGCCGCCCAGGTCTTCGACTGGGTGCAGACGGTGGACCGGACCAAGCTGGTCGGCGCCCTTGCCAAGCACCGCCCGGCCGCTTTGCCCCCCCTCAACGTGCTGATCCAGGTCAATATCGATGACGAGGACAGCAAGCACGGCTGCGCGCCGGACCAGGTCGCCGCTCTGGCCGATGCCATTGCCAGCGAACCACGGCTCTGTCTGCGCGGCCTGATGGCGATCCCGGCGCCGTTCCCGGAAGCGGCCAAGCGGCAGGCCGCGTTTGCACGGATGCAGGATCTGTTTACCGACCTCGCCGCGCATTACCCGCAGGTCGATACACTTTCGATGGGCATGAGCAGTGACTTTGCCGAAGCCATCGCCGCCGGCTCGACCATGGTCCGGGTCGGCACCGCCTTGTTCGGCCAACGCCCTTCCCTTTGATCGCACCGAGATTGGATTGATGACCAGCAGCCCGCACGCAGACCTCCCCGACACCCCGCTCCCCGACACTGATATCGCCTTCATCGGCGGCGGCAACATGGCGCGCAGCCTGATCGCCGGTTTGCTGCGACGCGGCATGGCCGCCAGCCGCATCCATGTCGCCGAGCCGGTCGCCGCCCTGCGCGAGGCGCTGGCCCAGGACTTCGGCGTGCAGACCTACAATGCGGCCGAAGCCGCCGCCGCCCACGCCGGTCTATGGCTGATGGCGGTCAAGCCGCAGGTGATGCGTACCGTCTGTGAGGCCTTGAGTCCGATCGCCGCCGCACAGCAACCGGTAGTCGCCTCGATCGCCGCCGGTATCACCGCCGCGCAGCTCGAGCGTTGGCTGGGTGGCAACCAGGCCATCGTTCGCGCCATGCCCAACACCCCCGCCCTGCTCGGCGCCGGCGTCACCGGCCTGTTCGCCAACCCGCGCGTCTCCGCCGCCCAGCGCGCGCAGACCGAACAGGTATTGGCCAGCGCCGGCCGCACCGTCTGGATCGAGAGCGAAGCACTGATGGATGCGGTCACCGCCGTCTCCGGCAGCGGCCCGGCCTATGTATTCCTGCTGGCCGAAGCGATGGAAGCTGCAGCGCTTGAACAAGGCCTGCCGGCGGATGCGGCGCGCACGCTGGTGCTGGACACCGTCCTCGGCGCCGCGCGCATGCTGACCGAAGCCGGTGAAGCCCCGGCCGAACTGCGTCGCCGCGTAACCTCGCCGGGTGGCACAACCCAGGCAGCCATCGAAACCTTCCAGGCCGGCGGCTTTGAAGCGCTGACCGCGAAAGCCATTGATGCGGCAGCGAAACGCGGTAAGGAACTGTCTGCTGCGAACGATTGAGCAACAAGAACTCTGCCAGTCGCCAGCAATGCCAAGCCCCTCTCCCCTTGTGGGGTGAGAGGGGCAGCTTGCGAACCACCGGTTCGCTGCCCATCGAACGCCCTTGCGCTGGCGCAAGGGCCGGGGCGCGGAGCGGGGGTTGGGGGGCAAGGCGAAGCCTTGTAGCTTTCGAACAATCAAGAAAGCCATTCCCTACACATCAACCAACACCGCAGCCCAGGAGCTCCACCATGCACCGGTTCGCCCTAACGCTGTCCTCCACCCTGCTACTCACCCTCGCCGCCTGTTCCGCACAACAAGCCCCGCAAGCAGCCGTCATCCAGCAATCGCAGCCCAGCCACGCCGACCTCGGCAAGCTGCGCGTGCACTACAACCTGCTGCCAACGCTGGCCATGAATGACGCAGTAGCCCGCAGCTACCAGGTGCAGCGCGAGGCCGACCGCGCATTGTTGGTGGTTGCACTACGACAACTGGAACAAGGCGAAGAGCTGCCGGCCGATGGCAAGGTACAAGCCATCGCCACCGACCTTTCCGGCAAGCGCCAACAGATTGACTTGCGTGCGGTGCGTACCGGTTCCTATACCGACCTGATCGGTGTGCTCGACGCGCATCCACGCGATCAACTGCGCGTGGATCTGCAGATAAGCGCGGACGCAGGTGCGGGAAACGTTCGCTTCGAACGAAATTTCTGAATCCCGCTGAAACAATAAGCATCGTCTTGTTTGTTGTTTCAGCGCCGTATTCCGCTTTGAAATGGCCCCGAAAAAAGCGCGCATTTCCTTTCCCAATCAACTCGATATGACATCGCGACCGACATCGCATTGCGGCGTGCAATGCTGATGTGCTTTGCCCGCGCACGTCGCAAAGTCAAATTGACATGTAAGTGATGCAAACGATACTGGCCGCCTTTCCAATTCCGCGCACGCTGCAGAAATGCCGCCAGCGTCGGACAAAGTGATGTCCCTTGCCAGCTGACAACTCCCCCTCATCGTTGCTGCAGCTGCAAGGCTGGGGCATGAGCCGTGGCCAACGCACCGTGTTGGCATCCATTGATCTGAGCATCAGCGGCAACGGCATCGTGGTATTGATGGGCCCAGGCGGCACCGGCAAATCCTCGCTGTTGCAGGCGCTTTCTGGCCAGGGAAACGCATACGGCGAACGCTGGGGCACACTGCTGTTTCAAGGCGCGCCGTTGGAGGCAGCAACACAACCGCCGGTACTGGTGCAACAGCACGCACGCGAACTCGGCTTCAGCGTGCTGGAAAACCTCAGCGCCGCGCTGCGCCCGCAATCAGGCAACAAGCCACAGGCAATACGCGAAGAAATCGACGCGCGCCTGCAGGCATTGGGGGCCACCGCCGTGGCCGCGCATCTGCAACAGCGGGTGATCGATCTACCACGCGGACTTGCCCGGCAAGTCGCCATCCTGCGCGCCGCCTTCAGCGGCAGCGCGATGTTGCTGATCGACGAGCCCACCAGCGAGCTGGAGCCTGCAGACGCCGAAGCAGTGCTCAAGCTGATTGAACGTCTGTCTGACAACCACTGCTGTCTGGTCAGCCTGCACCATCAAGGCCAGGCCCGACGTATAGCGTCGCGGGTGATCCTGCTGGCCGGTGGCCGTGTGCAGGTTGACGCACCTGCAGATGCGTTCTTTGCCAATAGCAGCCAACACCCGGTGCTGGCGCAGTTCCTGCGCACCGGCAGCTGCCATGTACCGGCGCCAGACGCACGCGCCGAAGAATTGGCCGATGGTGTGGCCGCACCTGCGCCAGTTGTCACTACTGAGAGAGCACCGAGCCGACCTGTCACTGCTGCGGCCGCAACTTCCATTCCTCGCCCAGCGCCGGTGCAGACACCTGCACCGGTCCGCCTGTCCGCCACGCCGTCACGGCGCGGCCCAAACGGCTTCCATTGGCTGGTGCCGGGCAAGCTCGCCGGCTGCCCGATGCCGGGCGTAGTCTTCGCCATCGATCACGATCTGGCGCTGTTGCGCGGCATGGGCGTGACCGTGCTGGTCAACCTCACCGAGCGCGAGATGTCCGCCGAACGGCTGGCACCCTACGGCCTGCGCAGCTATCACCTGGGCATCGTTGACCGCGGCGCACCGCCGTTGTTGTGGGCCAAGCTGCTGCTGGCCAAGATCGAGGTGATGTTGCGCGAAGGCGAAGTGGTTGCCGTGCATTGCCTGGCCGGGCTCGGCCGCACCGGCTTGGTGCTGGCCGCGTGGTTGATCCGCGAAGGGTTGACCGCCGATGAAGCACTGCGCCGTCTGCGCACGCTGGACCCGGGTTTCGTGCAGTCGCAGGAGCAGGAAGACCTGCTGCATGCGCTGGAAGAAAACCTGCTGATCCGCGCCTGCGATTGATCAAACCTTGAGTGATGCCGGGTCGCACTGCGGCCTTCGGGCATCGCTTTTCCTTTTCTCCCCCTTCCGCAAGGATCCCCCATGTCCCTCGACACCACCCTGCAGCAATCCGTCGCCACCATCCCCGAATGCCTGGCCGCCGGCTACGTTGATATCAGCTCCGGCATGCTGCTGTCGGTACGCACCGTCGACTCGCATCCGCGCGAAGTGTTGGATCTGGTCGCCGCCGCCACCGCCGATCTGTACCAGGGCCCGAACATCCGCAGCATCGAGCAGATGTTCCGCCGCGCACGCGGCCTGGAAGACCAGGAAGGCGCGCATTACTTCCAGGAAATCATCGTCAACAGCGAAAACCTGATCCACATCTTCATGCGCGGCAAGCGCTATCCGGATTACGTGATGGTGTTCGTCTGCCGCCGCACCGCCAATCTGGGTATGGTACTGACCCGCTCGCGTCTGGCGATGCCGCTGATCGAAGCGGAAATCTGATCCATCCGGGCCACGCGATGTGGCCCGGACTGCAAGCACTGCTGGTGTGTCGTCCGATACCCGGCAGCTTGCCGATGCCGTCTCGCAACGCTAGCCCACACGTTGCGGGCCTTCGCCGCGCTGCCCCAGCACATCCTGCGGATTCAGCAAACCACAGCGTTTGAGCGACAGACAGCCGCAGCCGATGCAATCGCTGAGCTGGTCACGCATGAACTGCAGCGTTGCGATCCGCTCATCCAGCTCCTTGCGCCAACGCGCTGACATCTTCGCCCAGTCAGCCTTGCTTGGCGCGCGCCCTTCCGGCAGTTCCGCCAGGCGCTCAGCCACTGCCTGCAATGGCATGCCCACCCGCTGCGCGGCCTGGATCAGCGCCAAACGCCGCAGCACATCACTCTGAAATCTTCGCTGGTTGCCGGCCGTGCGCTGGCTGTGGATCAGCCCCTTGCGTTCGTAGAAGTGCAAGGCCGATACCGCAATACCGCTGCGCCGCGCCACTTCCCCTACACTCAGTTCACGCGTAGACATCACTTGACCTAAACCTTGGTTGAGGTGTGATGCTGCACGCCCCCCAGCCGCAACTCAAGCAGCAGCGCCGCATCATGAGTTCTCCCAGCATCGCGCCGGCAGCACCGGCCAGCAGCTCCATCCTCGCCCCGCAGTACCGCGCCACCACCTTCGGCATGGTCGCCCTGATCTCGCTGATCGCCTTCGAGGCGCTGGCCGTGGCTGCGGCCATGCCCAGCGTGGCGCAGGCCTTGGACGGGCTGCGCCTGTACGCGCTGGCCTTCGGCGGTGCACTCGCCACCAGCGTGATTGGCATGACCTTGGCAGGCCGCATGTGTGACCAGCAAGGCCCGGCGCGGCCCTTATGGCAGGGCCTGGGCAGCTTCCTGATTGGTCTGCTACTGGCCGGCTTGGCACCGCGCATGGATGTATTGATCGTTGGGCGCCTGTTGCAAGGCGTCGGCATCGGCGCGATTTCGGTATCGCTGTATGTACTGGTGGCGCGCACCTATCCCGAAGCGCTGCGCCCCAAAGTGTTCGCCGCCTTCTCAGCCGGCTGGGTGGTGCCTTCACTGATCGGCCCCGGCCTGAGCGGCCTGATCGTGCAGCACCTGAGCTGGCGCTGGGTCTTCCTCATCGTGCCGGTGTTGGCCTTGCCGGCGGCCTGGCTGCTGTTGCCGGCCTTGCGCAGTACCCAAACCAGCATCCGTCGCGATGTCGAGCAGCGGCCAGTGGTGCGCTGGGCGATAGGCACGGCGCTGGCCGCACTGTTGCTGTATATCGGCGGACAGCTGCAAGGCGTACAGGCGCTGGCGGTCATGACGGCGGCAGTGATTGCACTGATCTTCTGTGCGCGTCATCTGCTGCCCAGCGGCACCTTGCTGCTGCGCCGTGGCCTGCCCAGCGTCATTGCCTTGCGCGGCATTGCCGCCTCGGCCTTTTTTGGCGCTGAGGCATTCCTGCCACTGCTGCTGCAGCGCGAGCGCGACCTGTCGCCGCTGTGGGCGGGCGCAGCGCTCAGCCTGGGCGCGCTGGGCTGGTTCTCCGGCTCGTGGCTGCAAGGTCACCAGCACTTCGGCTGGCGGCGCACGCACATGCTGCAGGTCGGCACCTGGCTGATGCTGGCCGGTCTGTTGATCACCGTGCTTACCCTGTATCCGGGCGTACCTTTGATGCTGGCGCTTGCCGGCTGGTCACTCACAGGACTGGGCATGGGCCTGATCTATCCCAGCCTGTCGGTGCTGACCTTGTCACTGTCGGCGCCGCACGAGCAAGGTGCAAACAGCTCGGCCTTGCAGCTGAGCGAAGGCATCGCGGTCGCCTCGACGCTGGCGATCTCCGGCTCGCTGTTCGCCGCGACGGTCGGCGGCAATGAAACCACCGGCTATCTGCTGTGCTTCGTGGTGACCCTGCTGTTGGCGGCGATGGCGACCATGGTTGGTCGCCGCATCGGCTGAGCAGCGTTCGATCACGCAGCTCAGCAACCTCCTGCGTCGCAGCTCTGTGCGACGATCTCCGGCTTGATCCAATGCCCGGGCTGCACGCAGCCCGGCGCAGGCTCAATGCGCGGCATCCACGCCTTCCACTTCCAGCAGGTCCTTGCGCAGGATGCGGCGCACTTCCAGCACCGCTTCCGGTGTTTCCTGCACGCTGTGGCCGGACACGATCACCTTCTCGGACAAGGCGCCATCCAGATGTGCGCTCCAGTACGGCACCAGCCCATCGTCGGACTGGGCGGTCGGCACCTCGGCTTTGCGCTTGGCGATGATGGAGTGGTATTTCAGGCCCGGCTGGATCGGCAGCGCCGAAGACGCCTCGATGAAGGGATCACTGGCCTTGAGGTTCTCGATGCTGTTGGTGATCACCGGCTCCTTGGGCTTCTTGCCATCGGTTTCGCCCGGGTCCTGCAGCGCCATGAAGGCATCACCGAAGGCACCAAGAATAGTCAGCGGCAAGCGTACCAGTCTGCCGATCAAACGGCCGAGCCGGTTGCCAGCGGCATCCGTACCCTTGTGCGGTGAAGCTAGGAAGATCGCTCGCTCCACGTTCGGCTGCGGGGTGAAGTGCAGCACCGGCCCGAGCTTGGCTTCCACCCGCGCCAAGCGCTCGCCCTGCAGGTTGTAGCGCTGGCGGGTGTTTTCCCACAGCACATCGCCCGAGTCACTTAGCATCAGCCGCGCGATCACCCCGCCCATGCTGTGGCCGATGAACACCATGTCATGCGATGCCGGCGCGGTGCCCTTGGGATCGAAGTGATGCAGCGTGCTGTTGAAGGCCTTGCTGATGGTGTACCGGTTCAAGGCGATCGGCGCATTGGTCGGGTAATACACCGACCACACTTGGTAATGCTCGCGCATCTCCTCATCGCCCATGATCTCGTTGGCCAGGTTCACCCAGGCCTCCGGGCTGCTGGCCAGACCGTGCAACATGAAGATGATGCGTTTGTTCGGATCGTAAGGCTGCATCAGATAGATATGCGGCTCGCGGATGCCAACGCCACGGCCGAACAGGGTGCGCAGCGATTCGGTGGCGAACCCGGACTGGGCAAGCCACAAGCCATAAGCCGCGGTGAAGTTGGCCGCCAGCGGCACTTCCTGGCCCCGCATCTGGATGCTGGTGAGATCGGGCGAATAGGCCTGCAGCTGCACATGGCGGGTAGCCAGCACTTCTTCCAGGGTGTTGCCGCTGAAGTTCAGCACGGCAGTGGCATTGATCGCCGGCATCTCGCTGTAGACCGGCAGCTGCTGGTTGCGCTCCTCCACTTCCAGCGCCTGCGCCAGCGTTGGTGCTTCCATCATCGCCACCAGCTCGGCACCAAAGCCATCGCGTCGATATGAGCTGCGCAAGCCGGCAAAGCTCACCGAGGACGCGGCTACCAGTTGCTTGGGCACTCCTTCCAGCTTGAGCCCGTCGAACTGCGAACTGATGGTCCAGTCATCCACCTGCACCGGCAGGTTGATGTCCTCACCTTCCAAGGCACGCGCGCGGGTGCGCTGGAAAACCACCGACGCGGCCTGCTCGGTGGCGTAGTTGTAGTAATCCCGCACCTGGGTAAGCCGGTCTTCCAAGGCGCGTTGCGCCGGGCTGCGACCGCTGAAGAACAGGTACAGATAGGAATAGCGCGCGGTTTCCAGCCAGGCATTCAGCGCGGCCGGCGGCAGCTCGATGGGCTCATTGCCCTTGGCCTTGGGCGTGAGCGCCAGGGCTTCCTGCATCCACAGCTCTGCCAAGGTGGACAGACGCTGCTCGGACTGCAGGCCGTCATTGGTGGTCACCGTCTGCCGGCAAGTGGGTAGATCCTTGCTGCAATCACTTTCGGTCAAACCAATGACCGACAGCGACTCCTGCGACAAGGCACTGAGCTTGCCGGTGCTGAGGATGTCGCCACGCTTGAGCATCACGTAATCGGTGTTGCTCACCGCTTTCATCTTCACCATGGCGCAGCCGCTGGACAGCAGCAACGCCATTACCGCGACCACCGGCAACAGCCGGCGTATCCATGTCTGCGGGTTGTGGGTCATGGGGTAGTTCCTGAGGCGGGAATGCCGGGTACGCCAGCGCGTATCCGGGAAGAGAAATCAGCCACATCGCCCGCTTCGCGTGCCCGCAGCGTTATACGCCCCGATTGTTGCAGAGTCGCCAGCGGCACGCCCGGGGTCAGCCCACCGACGTCAGCGGCGTACTCGGCCAGGTAACCGGAAGCCAGCAAGCGGTAATCCAGCGGCAGCTGGGGCTGGATGCGGCGCATCAGCTCGAACACCACCGTGGTGCAGTTGCTGGTCAGCGTGTTGTAGAAGCGGGGCTCCTTTTCAAGCAGCTGCGCGCGGTCCACATAGAAGCGCAGCAGATCGCGCATCTTGTCCCGGCTCAGCCCATGCAGGCGGTACAGATAGACATCCTCGCCGCGCACATTGCTACGCGTCAGCACGATATCGCGCTCGTCCGAGGCCACCAGCACCGCCTCGAACTTGCGGAAGAAGCCGCCCAGCGCCGAGAACGACTCGCCCTGCTCCTTGCGGATCTCCAGCGAGAACACCAGCTGGCGGCCATCGGCAAAACCGAACGAGACCAGCGTGTGCGCAATCGCCGGGCCCATCCAATAGGACAGGATCATGTCCACCGACTGCACCTGCGACAGATCGTACTCACGCGCCTCCCAGCGCACGTCGTAGTCGGTCTCGGTACGCCAATGGAAGTTGCGCACGTTGTCGATGATCAGGCGGTCGCCCTCGATGCGCGCATGCAGCGGCTGCGCCACGTCATCGGCCCAGGCCCGGTCCTGCTGCGGGTCGATCGTCGCCCACCAGATCAGCATCACCGCGAACAAGGCACCGAACACCGCCAGCGAATGCCAACGCCGTACCGGCCCAAAGCCTGCGCGGATCGCCCAGATACTGGGCACGCACCACACCAGGATCGCCACGACCTTGGCCACCACATTGCCAGGGAACTGGTACCACAGCGCAAACCCGCCCCAGATACCGATGCACAGACACAAGAACGCCAACAGGACCCGACCGACGCCACGCACAACACTGCCCAGACGCCGCTTCCCTACATTTGCCACTTCACTCTCCTGAAAGACCCAATAGCCCCGGAAGCGCACCGCGCCAAGCCGGAACCACCGCGAAATGAATGGGTCGCCAGCGACCCGCGGCAAAGATAGCCTGCCGGGCGCGGAAAGCGGAGTGAAACGGTTAAAAAGCCGGTTGAAGCGTAATGCCGTTCATTTAGACGACCCAGCTAGGAGAACAAGCAGATTGCCACCGCAGCCCGGCATCGATGTAGCCCGGGTAAGCGCAGCGCACCCGGGGGCCGTCCGCGAGCAACCTGAAACACCAAGAGACCCCAACCTCCCGGGCGCGCTGCGCTTACCCGGGCTACATAACGACCCGAAGCGGCCAATAGATCTCAAGCAATACAGCCCGCCTACAGAACAGACAGGCGCGACCGATTTCAGTGAATATTCGGCCCTTCGATTCCGCTCTCCAACCAAGCCTCAACCTGCGGCAACAACGCCACAACCGAAGCCGCCAACTGGTCGTATTGGCTCTGCTCGCTGCCGAACCCCTTGAACGAGAAACCGCGGAAGTCCTTGTGCTGTTCCGTATCGATCAAGCGCTTTCTAAGCAACGGATCCGTCTCGAACACCCGCTTCGGCGCCTCCCCTGAGTCGGGATCAACCCAGATCGCCGGAACGCGACTGAACTCCAGGATGAAGCTACCGCCATACGTCCAGTACTGGATAGACAGGAAGTCGCGGTGAGCATCACTTGAGCGAGCGAAGTTTGCTACGCCGCTTCCGCCGAAGCCGAGCCGGCGAATCTCTGGCAGCAGGATCTTCTTGATTGAAATGGCCATCAGCTGACCGGGATTTTTCACGAATTCGTGTTCCTGAACTAAAACAAAGCGCGATCAGACATCAGAACAAAGACGCCTGCCATTACGAACCCGACTTGGGCCTATGCCCATGCTCTCGCCGATCGATTCCCCGTGCCAAACCTTCGGCATAAGTGAACCTGACCCCGTTGTTGCTGATGGCCTGAAAGGCCGCCGGGCCTCCATAAATTCCAGAGTGTTGCCTTCGCCATGAACGTGGACCGACCTTTGCCGCTACCTGCTATGCGAGGTGCCCTCACTACTGTCCCCGGAAGTACTGGTCTGCGGAATTGGCAATAGTGTCCTGATTTTCATGCTGTTGGCCTTCAGGGATAGCGCAAGTTGTGCGCCTTTTTGTGCACCTCTGTTCTTGGAACTACGTGGAACGTCATGGAAGAGCATGAAAAGCATGGAAGTAGCGGTCCTAAGCAGATTGTTCCCGACGCCGAGCCGTTTGTATTTTTCGGCTGATTTCTTTGGTTACAGCCGCTGCTTCCTTCAAGCCATCTAAGTTCATCGGAGTAGGAGCATGCAGCCTTGGGACAACAACTGTCCGAACGATGGGTTTGGCGCCGACGCAATAGAACAGCCCCGTACCCTGCCTATTGCACTCATCCACGGCGTATCGGATAACCAAATTGTCAGGGTCGAGTCCGGTCGCACACGCTGCAAGCTGGGCCTCTCGACCAAGATCTGCGGTGATGCCGTGTGCTTTTAGGGATTCTCGATAGGGAGGGGAGAAAACCCAGAGCGGATAAGCTCTGCCGCGGGTCTGCACGGACACTACCTCCAGCACTAAGCCGGAATCCTTCAAGCACCACCATGCAGCCCAGAATCGAGCCATCGCTTGATCCGCGTCCTCCCCGTATAGCGATCGCATAACTGAAGGTGGCGCGTACCAAGTCCTGTCCTCATCTTCGGCGACAAGCCAAAGATTTGTCCCAGCCATATCCCCCTGGTACCCCAGCTCGAAGTCATCGCCGGCGTGCCCTTCATGACGCCATTTCTGGAATGTCATGGAATCAGGGGGGCACCCGAACCACTCTGCATAGTCGGTGTTCGCATAGACATGGAGGAGGAGCAGTAGCGCGTCACGGATAACTTCGCGCTCTTCATCTTCTCGCGCCAAAAGCCTAGCCAAAGGAGAACCATACTCAGGGTGACGCTCTAGCAACAACGAGGGCAGGTACGCATAGTTTCCTTCCCATGCATCGAGGCGATACACCACGGCGTTCCCTTTGCGACGCTTCGTCTCCTTCAGCAGTCCGTGCTGCTTCCCGTCTCCATTGTCCAGTGAAAGAAGGTCAGCCATCACGCGCTTTGACCGGAAGTCCGTGCAGCCGATTGTGAGACGAATAGACTTTGCCCCCGCTGCGGTGACCTCTCGGCCTTTATCGAATGCATAGCCACACAGCGTGACGTAGCCTGCCAGCATTTCTGGGCCTTCTGATGCATTCACGATGGTACGAGCCGCATCCATCGAAACTTTGAAATAGCCTGCCATCTCCCCTCCCAGAAGAGGCCAGCGTTACACTGGCCATATCCTTGAAGCTTAGTCGAACTCCTGAAGCCCGCGCTGCGAAGTGACATCACCGCCTGGAGTGAACTCATCAAGAATATCCAATAAACCATTACGTCCGCTTGCGCCGCTGCACCACAATTTGCTGAGTGATGCGGCGATTTATCTTGCGCTTCCACTCAAGCTGCTTGTCGGACAACTTCCTCTTGAGTCGTGTCTGAAGGAGAAATGCATACTCGGTTTCGTAGATGTAATTCATCCTCCTTCCATGTTCAATGACATCGAAATTTGCGTTTGCATAAGGGTCTTTAGCAATACGTTTCAACCCATCGAACAGGGTCCCTGTATCGATACCAATGAAGCGATTGATGCACACATTCCCCACGTAAGTTGACTCAGCTGTAACGCGATTCGTTATGTAGCAATGCTCTTTGATCTCCTGCCCACATGGGCAACTATCAAACTCCTCAGTTATCTCCACACCTACGAGATCCCATTCAAGTCGAGCAGCTTCAAAATTTCCGGCATGAGAGAGTGGAAGTATGTGCGCTTTCAATCTCTCAAAATTGTGTTCCATCGCGGCCTCCTCAAAAATCTCTCTATCCCAGAATATTTAGAGACTGACCCTTCCAGACCAATTCATGTCGCCCAAAAAGAAAGCCCTACGATATAGCCGCGGGGCTTTTCTATTTACTACCGTTAGAGGACTTGTTGTCCATCACCCGGCGAGCATACCCTCCGACCAATCCCGAGAATAGAACTGTCGTCAGAATCCCTTGGATGCGACTCAACTGGTCTTCGGACAAGAACCCGAGGTTACAAGGCAAAAGCAAATGCCAAGCCCAGAACAGGAGCCCTACGGCCAGAAGGATTGCCGCCAAAACGAGGAAAAACTTGGCGAGCTGGTGAACAATCCCGCGCAATGACTCCATGCGCTTGTGATCATTCTTTCTTTCGACTTTCTCCAGATCGTCTTCTGCTGCTAGAGCATTACTCTCTCGAGTGGCTAGATCGTCATTGAGACCGAGAGCCCAAGCCTCAAGGACATCACCGTAGTCCGGACCATCGCCGATCTGCGGTAGTTGAGGAAAAGGAGCATCGTCGTCAAACGGCAAATCGTCATCAATGGGCGGCTGCTTGGGCATCCTTGCCTCTCACCGATTTAGCCTTGTAGTAGGTTTCGATCAAATCGTTAGGAATCGCGGCATTCTTCCCAGCACGACTCCACGAAATTTCCCAAGGCGTACCAGGCTGGTGAGTCATTGCTGACAGTTGGATACCTGTGAACTTCCCATAGATGTCCACCACCTGATCAAGAATACTGCGCTCCACCGCAGTGAACTCAACTTGCGGCGCTGGGAGGCTTCTCACGGGCAAGCTACGGTAGTGCTTAATTGCATGATAAAGCGTAGGGATGACCGGGCCGTACTGCCAAGCCTCAACTTGCTCATCAAGGAGCACCTTGCCCGTAAGCCCCAGCATCCAACCATGGGCAATGTAAGTCAGCTTGATCAACTGCATAGGCGTGACGTCACCGTCGCCCTTCTGGGCACAACGAGTCAATATGTACTGAGCGACTGCGGTTGCAGGTGCAGACATAGCAGACCTCCTAGTCTACGTTTCGGCCATGATCAAACGATCTGAAGCACGAGTGCCTAAGAACTATGGCATACGGCAGTCTCACCACATGGGAGACACGCGAGCCTGTTCAAATGTAGGGATGAGGCAGTCAGCAGCAAGGCCGCCCACCCTAGTCTTCCCAATTGCAGTTACCGTGCACTTACGAAAAAACCGGCTTTCGCCGGTTTTGTCTGCAACACTCAAATTTCTATGGTGGGCGGTACAGGGATCGAACCTGTGACCCTTGCCGTGTGAAGGATTAGATAGGGCCTTATCCCACAAGGCTTCGCATCGTAAGCCATTGATTTAATGGCTCGTTGCATATCATTGAGTTTGGCTACACACTGCTTTTTGCAGGATATTTGCAGGAGCAAGACGATGCCAAAGGTCACCAGAGAAGCACTTACCCGGAAAACTGTGGATGCGGCGAAGGCCACCGGCAAGGCTTATCGCCTGCGTGATGCCACTGTCCCCGGGCTCGTGCTGAGGGTATCTGCCGTCGGCGCCAAGACCTGGGCGGTGGTGTGGGGCCGCGGCCAGGAGAAAGCCTTTGCGAACTATCCGGCAACAACGCTGGAGGCCGCACGCGAGGCTGCACGCCGCCTGTCATCGGAGATCGATCAGCACGGCGCTCCCTTGGCCGTTATCACACCCAAGAGCGAACTCACCGTCGCCGATATTTGCAGGGACTATGTGACGTCACTGAAGAAAGACGGCCGCGACACTGCATCTGCTGACGCTGACCGTCGGTTTGAGCGATGCCTCTACAGCGACAAGCTGGGAAAGGTCCGGCTCAAGGATCTGCACCAGGACCACATCGAGGCCTGGCGCGATCGCGTGGAGAAGGGCGAGCTCCCTCCCCTGCCCGCGAAGCGTGGTCGACCGCCTGTAGCGAAGCCCTTGGCCAAGTCCAGCGTCAACCGGATGCGCACAGTGCTGGTGGCCGCCCTGAATCACGCTGTGGCCCGCCGCAAGGCATCCCCAGACGTGGCTTTTGAGTGGAACGCGGTGAAGCCCCTGAAGGACGCCAGCCAGCGCCGTGGCCTGTACCTGGAGCGGGAGCAGCGCCGCGCGCTGTTGGAGGCTGCTGACGGCCCTGTGCGCGACCTGATCGAATGTGTGGCCCTGACGGGTTGCCGGCCAGGTGATCCGGCCCTGTGCTTACGCTCAGACTACGACGGCCGAACCGCCAGCGTCCGGTTTCGCAGCAAGGACCACGACCGGAAAATTCCGCTTTCCCCGGCTGCAAGCGCCCTGTTCGACCGCTTGGCCAAGGGCAAGCTACCGAAAGCCCACCTGTTCACCCAGGACGGCAAGAAGGCTTGGACGGCGGATGCCTGGAGCGAACCTGTGCGGTCCGCTGCAGCGCGCGTTGCGCTGCCAGAAGGCGTCACGCTGTACACGCTGCGCCACTGCTGGATCACTGACGCCATCGTGGGCGGTATGGATCTACTGACCGTGGCGAAGCTGGCAGGCACGTCGCTGGCGATGATCGAGAAGCACTACGGCCACCTAGTGCAGGGCGCTGCGCGCGACAAACTGGCGCAGGTGCAGTTCCTATAGCCTCGCCAATCAGCGTGGTTATAAGCGGATTACTTGCCCTTCCGTGTGCTCGCCGCAGCTTCGTAGATGTCCAGCAGCGAACTCCCCCTGGCGGGCGGTTGCAGATCTAGCAGCCGTACGAGTGAGGCGAACTGCAGCGGCTTCCCGCGCGTGGTCAGATCAACAGCAATTGCGCGGATATCACTCCATCGATCCCAAACCAATTCCCAGTAAAGTCGGTCAACTTCCGCGTACAACTCGCTGGCATCGCCACCGGCTTGAGACTGAGCCTTACGCCGCTCCCGGATCTCATCCTCCAATTGACCAAGATCGTGCGACCTATCTACGAGCTCGCACGCAGCTGCATCCTCAAAATTGAGTAGTGCGGGGGCAGCGCGATAGACCTCAAGGAAACGCCGCGGCTCAACATCGTGTTTCCATGCTTGGTCCACGATATCGGCAATCGTTTCGAAATTACGGCCAACCTCCTGGGAGTTGAGCCCCATTTGGACGGCCCATTCAACGGCCTGGCTGAGGGATCGGTGCTGCGCACGCGCAAGCATCTCCAAGCCGAACTTGAGCTTTGGCGACAGCCGGACGCTGAACTGCTCCAGTTTCTCCGCCTCAGCCTTTTTCGGCCGGCCGGGTGCTCGCTTGTTTGTCTGCTTGGGTTTGCTCATAGGGCGATTTTTCCAGTTTGAAAAAACTGTTGCAAGCCCCTAGGCGCAGTGATAGCGTTTGACTACGTTTTGCACACTGCAAAACCTGTCCAACCTACGGAACCCGAACAATGAATGACCAGGAAAAGCTCAGCTACAACGTGGATGAGGCGCTAGCCGCCACCGGACTGAACCGAAACGCCCTCTACCGCGCCATCAGCGCGAACCAGATCAAGACCTTCAAGGTGGGGAAGCGCCGCATGGTTTCGGCCCGCGCGCTGCGCGAGTTCATCGAAGCCCGGGAGAAAGAAGCAAGCAGCGCCGCTGCCTGAGGGGTAAGCCGTGTGCCGAGAACCACAAAGAGAAACGGCCCGAGCGGTTGCAGCCGCCCGAGCCGTAGAAGCCAAGACCGAATCCGTACCAGGAACGCTCTGACCATGGATCACATCGTACACCACGCCGGGCCCGAGGCAATCGGGCAATCATCCAGCCCCGCATCAGACAATTCCTACGCCAAACCTAAGCCTTTTCAACACTGGACTGACGAGCACTGGCAAGAGCTAGGTATCCGGCCAAACATCGGTTACAGGATGGCACGCATCGACCGTGCGCTGCAGGGCCTTTGGGCAATTCATCAACTCCAGGCAATCAATTTTGCAGCCACTCAAGAAGAGGAAGTGGGCGAGAACTCCGGCCTGCTCAGGCTTACTGGCAGTCAGCAGGATGGCCTAAACGCCGCAGCGTGGAGTCTCCACTGCGACGCAGCACGCGCAATAGAGAACTTGCGAGACAACCTCGACAACTGCTGGGGCACGCCATGAGCGCGCGCGCTGCCCGGCCTGACCCAATCGCCTGTGACTGCTGCGGGAAGACCCTGCAGCCTGTGTACGGCTCATTCCACCGTGTAGAGCGGGAGTTTGGCTGGTGCTCCCTTCCCTACGTGCTGTGCGGTTCGTGCGCCCTGCAGCATCGCAGGGGCGCGAGTGAGGCCAAGGTAAGGGAATGGGTACTCACCCGAGCTTCGCGCGCTGGGCAGACCTGGCGCGCTGCCGTGGCGCAGATCGTTGACGGGGCGTGACGCCTTGGAGCGCTGACGATGGCAGATGAGTACCGCAAGCACATTCCCGATCGAAACCGCCCCAAGCACAAGGGGAGGCGTTCCAGCGATACGTTCGTGCGCCTGCCCCACCCGATGATCCAGTCGCCTGCGTTCTTCGCCCTGAGCGGAGCGGCAATGAAGATGCTGCTGTTCCTGGCAAGTCAGTACAACGGCCGCAACAACGGCGATCTGGCAGCCACCAAGACGATGCTAGAGGACGCCGGGGTATGCGCAGGCAGCAAGGCAAGGGAACTACTGGCGCAGTTAGAGGAGGCTGGGTTCGTCGTGCAGACACGCCACGGCATCAAGAAACAGTGCCACTTGTACGCGATCACCTGGTGCGGGATCGACACATGCCCAGGCAAGAACTTGGAGATAGCGCCGGGTCCACCTCGCAACGATTGGAGAAAAACGCATCTTCAACACCCCCCAGGGGTGCAAACAGAAACGCAATCTCAACACCCCTCAGGGGACCACCTAACACCCCTCAGGGGTGTAAAAGCAGCATGAGCAGAGCCATAAACACCCCTCAGGGGTGCATATACGCCCGATTCGGCACTTTTAAACACCCCTCAGGGGTTCCCTTTATAGATATCTACCAAGCGGGAGCGCAGCGGACGCTTGGGCTGTTGCTCTGCTCCACGACTTCAGAGCTTCAACGCACTCCCACCTCGGCCGGATCACTCATCTCCGCCACTGAGGAGCTTGAGATTTCCGTCGTACTCAACAGACCTAATGCTGGACTCGTAGGCTGCCGCTGCCGCCAGAGCTTGGGCCTCCGAATGAGGGTCAACGGAATACGGAACCAAGCTGGAGAAATCAGTACCAGTCTTCGTAACTCGAATTGCCGGGTACCAGTGAGCAGGCTCGGCATCGACATAAACGGCTTCTGCAGAAATCTGGTAACCATCTACAACACGCATGGGATAGCTCCTGAGGTACTGCAGGCGAATGTAGCATCAGGAGCACAGTGCCCATGTGCCAATCGCATACCGCTGGCACGTTTAGGCACTATCCAAGCCCGCGACCGGCACTCTCTGGCACTGCGGCTGGCTGCACGCCGCACCATCGGCCGTAACGAGCCCGTTACTGGAACTGTTCCTCTTTCGGGACGGTTGCACGCGAGCGGCACTCACCTGGAGCACTCGATTGAAACCCCGTAACCAACTGGCCCGCAGCTTGGACAGCTTGCGGGCGACGATGGATGGCCGTGTCGATGCAACAGCTGCACAGCTTCGTCAGCAGGCCGAGCAGCAAGGCATGTGGCTTAGCGCCGATGGGAGGATTGGAGAAGCGGACCTCGCCAAGTTGATCGGCATCTCGCCTGGCACGCTGGCGAACAAGCGCAGGGAAGGCACAGCGCCTGACAGCTTCTCGCTCGGCGGTGGCCGTCACAAGATCACCTACCGTCTGAGCGATGCCGCGCGCTGGCTTGAATCACACCGGCAGTAAGTTGAACAACGCAACCCCATGCAACCCCACTCTGCCTAATGGTGGGCTCGCGCACTGAAAAGGAGACTGAGCTTCTACACAGGAGCCCAGTATGACCAAGCAAACCAAGATCGCCCGCGGCCTCCAGTCCGTGCGAGCAGAGACCGAATCAGCAGACGTGGCAGCCGTCGTCGGCCAGTTGAACGCCGCCTTCGATCAGTTCAAGGCAAAGCACTCCGCCGAGGTGGACGCAGTTCGGAAGCAGGTAGACGAGAACTCCACCGCGCTGGCCGCCTTCCAGATGAATGGCGTTGGTGGTGACCAACCCGCTGCCGACCTGGACGGCGCAGGCATCAAGGTGCTGCGCACGCCGGCCGACTTCAAAGCCCATTACGCAAACCGCCGTGATGGCAATGACTCGCAGCGCAGCAACGACACCACGCTGACCGATTTCATGCGTGGCGTCGCAGGCATGAGCAGCACCGATACCGTGATGGCTTCGCTTGCCATCGGCACCGACAGCGCCGGCGGCTACGCCGTTCCGGACGTGGTGATGCCCGGCATCCTGTCCGCACTGGTGCCGGCGTCCTCGCTGCTGCAGGCCGGTGCCGGTATCGTGCCAATGGAGTACGGCGCTAAGTCTGTGTCCACCGCAGCTATCGACACGCTGCCAACTGCAAGCTGGCGCAATGAGCTGGGTAACATCGGCGAGAGCCAACCCACACTGCGTTCCGTGCAGGCCGTCCCCCGCAGCTTGGCCTGCATTGTGCGCGTGTCGCGTGAGCTGCTGGCCGATGGTTCGGACGTGGACCGCGCGCTGCGCTTGGTGATCGCCCAGGCCTTTGCCAAGGAGCTGGACCGCGTCGGCCTACTGGGCTCCGGTACCGCGCCCGAACCTCGCGGCCTGCGCAACACCAGCGGCATCAACGTGGTGGAACTGGGTGCGAACGGTGCAGCGCTGGACAGCTACCGTCCCCTGCTCATGGCGTACGGCAAAACCATCGACCAGAACGCCCCTGTGCCGACCGCTGCCATCATGGCCGGCCGCACGCTGCTGGACTTCGAGGGCTTGGCCGACACCACTGGCCAGCCGCTGCAGCGCCCGCGACTGATCGCCGGCATGAACTTCGTAGCCACCAGCCAGCTGCCCGTCGATGTCGATGCTGGAACCTCCAGCGACACCAGCGAGATCTTCACCGGCGACTTCTCTGGCCTGTACTTCCTGATGCGTGAGTCGCTGTCCATCCAGCTGCTGCGCGAGGCCTACGCCAAGACCGGCGAGATCGGCTTCCTGTGCCACGTGCGCGCCGATGTGGTCATCAACTACCCGCAGCAGTTCACAGTGATCACTGGCGTGCGCCCGGCTGAGTAATGCATCAAGTCCGGGGCTGCGCCTCGCCCGGCAAGGACCAGCCAGCGGTGTCCTTAACAACACTGGCAGCCAGGGCAAGCGGGACTCGCGTTGCGAGCACCTCACGGTGTTGATGCGCTTGTGACCTGGCCTCACCCACCCGGGGGAGTCGAAAGTCTGAGGAGGTTGGCCTCCCGATACGTGCGCCCTCCTTTCTTCGCACATCCGCAATTGGAAATACGACCCCCTCGGGGTCCTGGAGCAACCATGGCCAAGCCACGAACCCCCACCAAGAAAGCCAAAGTATCCGGCGCAACACTGAAAGATCCCGGTCGCTTCAAAGACCGCAAAGAGCCGGCAAACCCCAGCCCCATCGGCGCGCCCTACAAGGGCATGACGCCCGCCCAAGTGAAGGTCTGGAAGGAGTGCGCCGAGAACATGCCCTGGCTCAACGCATCCCACCGCCTGCTTTTGCGCCAAGTGAGCATCTTGGCCGCACGAATGGAAACCGACGCAGAGGTAGGCGTATCGGCAATGCACGCGCTCAGCGCGATGCTGTCCAAGCTTGGCGCGACGCCTACCGATGAATCAAAGGTGGACCATCCGGATGGCGATGAAGATTCGGACGACAAGTTTTTTCATTAGGCCCTTCAAATAAGCCGGATCGCCGCCAAAGCTTCACAGGCGGCGTGCAGGCTTATGCAGCTAAGCCGTGCGGGAAGCGGTCGAAGCCCCGCCAACGAGCCTGGAGAGCGCCGCAGTGCAGACCCGCTAGAAGCAGCACCGAGCTCAGATCAAGGTGGCGGCGATGGACCAGCTCTTAGGCCATGCCTGGCGATACCGGGGCTTAGAACCGTTTCTTGGCGGGGTCTCGCCGCTACCCGCGCGACACTGACAATAAGTCGTCCAAGCCATGGCCCTAGACCACGAGCAAGCAGTGCGCTCGGCTCCGCAGAGGCATAGCAGGATTGCCGGTTGAGTCTCCGCGCTTCATGCTTCCCTCCTCTGTGGAAAGGAAATCCAGATGGCCGACTCGCTGTATTGCCCGTTTCTCTTTGGATTCCCCTGTCTTAAACCGGAGGTCTGGGCTGCTTGGGCACAAGCCGTCCTGTCCGCCTTGGCAATCTATGCTGCAGGCCGCATCGCGGCTAAGCAAGAGAAGCAGGCGTTCCGCCGCAAGGCGGATGCCTGCCTCGGGCTTATGTCGCATGCTGAGCAAACTCTCTTCATGGCGCTGGAGAATCCCAGCTCCGATGAGACAAAAATGCTCGTCGGAACAGTGCTCGATCAGCTTCGTTCCGTTCCCATGGATGCTGTTCCCGACCTGCGATTGATGACGATCATCAACCGCGCTGCGCGCAGAATTGCCAGACTCAACGCTGAGCTGACTGCTGCCCCGAGCGCGTCCGCCGCTATAAATGCTGGAAGAATTCTCGGCAGAAGGCGTCTTATTGCCGCAATGGTCAACGAGATCTCGATGGACACCCTGGAAATGATGAATCTCGTCAGCGCTGTCATGGGAAGAACCCTTCTGGATCGAGTGAAGGTCTGGTTGTCTTTTCATCGCCCTCATCATGCGGCAGCCTCCGATGAATGAGTGCTGTGACGACGCAGCTCTTTCCAAAAGCTCGAATGACGCAGCGCGTTACGCAACCCTCCGATTCTTCCCAGTCGTCTCCCATAACTCGGCGCGCGCCTACCCCGAACCCAGCCCGGCAAGCCGGGGCCATTCATTGAGCAACCCGGAGGATTTGTGCAGGATCATCAGATTTCCACCACTGGCTTTCGCCGCTTGGTGATGCTGCTCAATGCAGGCTGGGCCCCTGTCCTGCCCTCGCCGACGGACGGCATGATGCTGACTAGGCCGGCCGGCTTCGGACGGACCAAAACCGCGTTCGTGTTCGACAACGGCACCACCGTCCTGGACGCACCAGATGGTGGCGAGATTCGCATCCGCAGCTATGACGAAGACGACGCGCTGCTAGCGCACCTGATGAGGTAACCGGGTAGCAGGTCGGCTCGGGCGGAGGCCAGTGACACACCTATCGGCGGCACCTTGCTGATGGCGACACTGACAAAGGACCGAACCGAGATGCAGCGTCTTTCCGGATGATCGGGCGCTGGACCTTGTTGCCGATTGAGCGTCCGCGCTTCATGCTTATTCCCACTTAACAGGGGGGAAGAATGGATGAATTGCGAATGGATTGGCTGGTGCGCGTTAACTGCCGCGGAACAAGCCGCATGGGTTCAGGCAGTGGGAAGCATCACAGCTATCGCGGTAGCCATAGTCATCCCGAGGAATTCAGAACGGCGGCGGGAGCTTCGTGAAGTCCAAAAAGAGCACCAAGAAAGAGCGAAAGAAATAGCGATTGCCCGCTCCCATTCGGTGAATCTTATTAAGGAGCTTGATGTAGTGAGTGAGACGCTCCATAACAAAGCGAAGGATCTCGAAACTTGGTCTGGTAGCAATGTGACAAACCTAGCCAAGGCTCCTTGGGGCAATCCGCCCGGCGGTGGTCGCGCATACAGGACGCGTACGGGACGCGAAACGGAGGAAATTTCCAGCATGGCCACTACGCTCCACCAAATGCTCAGCTCCTTCGAAGTCTCGAAGGAGATGCGGGAAAATGCCCCCAGGCTCGCCTTCATGCCAGCTACTGGCGACACCCTCCTTTCAGTTGTCGTGTCCTTGGATCAGTTGCACGCCGCGACAAGGGCGGCTTGGAAGTCAATGGCCAGCGATGAGTTCAAATCAAACCCATTTTTGCAGCTCAAAGATGCCTGTGAACATACAAAGGGTCTTGCAGACAAGGCCCGCAAAGAGCTGATCAGCCTTTTCCCTCACGCCATCAAGGTTGAATAGCACTTCTCGTCATATTCATCTGGCGTCGCTGCCTGGGTACAAATCGGCAAGCAGCGAAGAAAGTCAGACGAACACAGAGGCGCACATGTAGTTACCACCGACATAAAGCCCCGCTACCTGATGGTGCGGGGCTCTTTACATCTACCATCCACTGGAAACAACAGTGTCCTTTGCGCCCAATGCGTCGAGCGTCAGCAAGCGCCAAGACTCTGTTACCGTTAACTTGCCTTGCGGATAATCGTCGCTGACAGACCAATCAGACATTCTCAGGAATTGCCGGTCATATCCACCACTACGATCACCACGCAGCAATACGAGAAATGGACCCTCCGTCGCGAAGATAATAGCCCCAGGCTTTTCTTGGTCCGAAGTACTTTGAAACGTATCCGGCAGTTCCAAGAGTATTTTATTTGTGGGGCGGACAAGCACCTCCACCTTCACATTTGCACGGCGATACTGACGCACTAAAGGCCCGTCTTCGGAAAAATCTACGATACAGCCCGAAGAATCATCACCTTCTGTACTAGCTACCAAAGAGAGGGCCGGAGTGGCATCTTGCCTCGAAGCCTTCCAAAAAAAAGTTCCCGGCTGCAAAGTGGAAAGTCCAGTCGCTCGATATTGGTCCAGATCTGCAATCATGTCGCCCCCCCGTCGTGTCCGAGCACCAAGGCTAACCGAAGGCGATCCCGGCCGCCATTGCGCCCCCAACGGTTTGCAGGAGCGTTGCAGGACAACAAAAAACCGGCTTTCGCCGGTTCTTCTGCAACACTTTGATTTATATGGTGGGCGGTACAGGGATCGAACCTGTGACCCTTGCCGTGTGAAGGCAATGCTCTACCGCTGAGCTAACCGCCCGTGTTGCGAGCCGCTCATTATAGGGGGCTGAGCGAACACGTCAACATCTTTCTTCACGCGATTTCACATCGTCTGCGTCGGCTTGTCCGAGCTTGATGTGCCGGCCAGCAGGGTCTCGATCTTGTTGCGGATGGCCTCGCCGTCGGCGCCCTCGGCCAGCTGCACACCAATGCCGGCCTGGCGGTTGCCCTGTGCGCCCAGCGGGGTGACCCAGACCACTTTGCCGGCGACCGGCAGGCGCTCGCTGGAGTCCGGCAGGGTCAGCAGCAGGAACACCTCGTCGCCGAGGAAGTAGCGCTTGGGCGTGGGTACGAAGACGCCACCGTTCTTCACGAACGGCATGTAGGCGCCGTACAGCGCTGCCTTGTCCTTTACCGCCAGCGAAAGGATGCCCTGGCGGGCGTTCATCGCACTCATCGAATTGTCCCCTTGGATTGCACTTGGTTGGCCGCGCCCCATGCCAGCAGCAGCTCCACCACGGCCAGGTCGGCGCGGATGGTGGTGCGCAGCAGATCGCGGGTGCGATTGGCGGCATCAAACCAGGCGGCCAGCTTGTTCAATCGGGCCGGATCGGTCAAGCCGTCGGCCGCTTTCTTCAGTGCCAGGTCGGCGGCATGGCGCAGGCGCAGGTCGGCGTTGTCGTCGCCGGTCCAGCGCTGGGCCAGCTCGACGCTGCCCAGCTTGCCGGCCAGCAGTTGCTCCAGCTCGCTGGCGACCTGCCGGCGCAGGGCCATGCCCTCGCCTTGCAGCCACTGGTCGGCCAATGCCGGGTGGCCGCGGGTGGCGTCCAGCGCTTCACGCGCTACGCCTTCGGTATAGCCGCGTGACTGCAGCCAAGCCATGGCTTCCTCACGCGGTGGCATGCGGAACTCCAGCCGCTGGCAGCGGCTGCGGATGGTCTGCGGCAAGCGCGCCGGGTCGGCGCTGAGCAGCCACAGGTAGCGACCGGGCGACGGCTCTTCCAGCGTCTTCAGCAAGGCGTTGCAGGCGGAACGGTTGATGGCATCGGCCGGATCAACAATAACCACCTGGGCCACGCCGTAATGCGGAGTCAGCGCCAGCTTCTGCGAGATCTCACGCACCTGATCGATGACGATCTCGGTGCGCAGCTTGTCGCCGGTCTTGTTGGGGATGAAGCTGGTGAACTGCAGGTCCGGGTGGGTGCCGGCTGCGATCAACTGCGCGTTGCGCTGACGTGCCGCCGGGTCCGCGCCGTGGTTGAGCACATGCGCGGCCAAGCGTAGCGCCACTGCGCGCTTGCCCATGCCGGCCGGCCCGCACAGCAGCAAGCCATGCCCAAGTCGGCCCACGTCCAGCGCGGCCACGGTCTGGTCATAGACGCGCTGCTGCCAAGGGGCGAGTGCTTCGCTCATCGGGACATCCTGTACATCATTCGGGTCATGCCACTCATTGCGCCGCCGCCTCGCTGCGCTTCGCACGCAGCCGCTTCAAATACTCGGCCACGGCGGTGCTGTGATCGGTATAGGACGCGGAGAACACGTGCGCGCCACTGCCATCGCCGACGGCGACGAAGTACAGCGCATCGCCCGGTGCCGGCTTGGCGGCGGCATGCAGAGCGTCGCGGCCGGGCATGGCGATCGGGGTCGGCGTGAGACCGGCGCGGGTATAGGTGTTGTACGGCGTGTCGGTGGTCAGGTGCACCTTGCGGATATTGCCGTCGTAGGCGCTGCCGATGCCGTAGATCACGGTCGGGTCGGTCTGCAGGCGCATGCCCATCTTCAGGCGGCGCGCGAACACGCCGGCAATCTGCGGGCGCTCGCTGGCCAGGCCGGTTTCCTTCTCGATGATGGAAGCGAGGATCAGCAGTTCGTACGGCGTTTTCAGCGGCAGATCGTCGCTGCGCTCGGCCCAGGCGGCGGCCAGTTCCTTTTCCATCGCGGTGTAGGCGCGCTTGAGCACGTCCACATCGCTGTCGCCGCGCTGGTAGACGTAGGTTTCCGGCAGGAAGCGGCCTTCCGGATGCTGGTCAGGGAAACCGAGCTTGGCCATCAGCTCGGTGTCGGCCAGATCGGTGGTCTCGTGCTGCAGCGGCTGCGCACGCGCCAAGGCGGCACGCACCTGGCGGATGTTCCAGCCCTCGACGATGGTGACGCGGTATTGCAGCACCTTGCCCTGGCGCATGTTCAGCAGCAGCTGGCGCGGCGTGGGTGCCGGCTCCAATGCGTATTCGCCGATCTTGAGCTTGCCGGCGGCATCGAGCTGACGGGCGAGCACCTGCCATTGCAGGTCGTCGCCTTCGTCGACGCCAGCCGCACGCAGCTTGCGCAGCACGCTGGTGAGCGAGTCACCGGAGGCGATGGTGATGCTTGCCTCGGACGGGGTCAGCGGCGCATCGGCAAAACTGCTCTGCCGTTGCCACAACCAGGCCGCACCTGCGCCAGCCAGGGCAAGCAGCACTAGCAGCACCGCCAACACCAGCAGACATCCGCGCTTGGCACCCGCCATGGTCACCCCGTCTTCAAAGAATGGACGCGCAGGATACCGCGCTGGCGGCAACGCCAGCCAAAACGGCGTTCATCATTGTGGATCGAGCGCACGCAACAGCCCGCGCGCCTTGGCCCGGGTTTCGTCCAGCTCCTTGTCAGCCACCGAATCCACCACGATGCCGGCACCGGTACGGAAGCTGGCGGTGCTGCCCTGCACTTCCGCGGTGCGGATCAGGATGTTCAGGTCCATGTCGCCATCGCGGTTCAGCCAGCCGAAGGCGCCGGTATAGGCACCGCGTGCGGTCTGTTCGAGCTCGGCGATGATCTCCATGCAGCGCACCTTGGGGCAGCCGGTAATGGTGCCGCCGGGGAAGGTGGCGGCGATCACCTCGCCCGGGGTGACTTCAGGGCGCAGGCGCGCACGCACGTTGCTGACGATATGGTGCACATGGGCATAGCTCTCCACGATCATCAGTTCATCGACTTCGACGCTACCGGGCGCGGCGATGCGGCCCAGGTCGTTGCGTTCCAGGTCGATCAGCATCACGTGCTCGGCGCGTTCCTTGGGATGGCCGACCAGTTCCTGGATGCGCGCGGCATCGTCGTCGCCTGCGAAGCGCGGACGTGTGCCGGCAATCGGACGGGTCTGCACAACATCGCCGCTGACCGAGACCAGGCGCTCCGGTGAGGAGCTGACCACGGCGCGTCCGGCGGCTGTAAACAGGCCGGCGAACGGTGCGGGGTTTGCGGTGCGCAGGCGTGCGTACAGCGCTTCCGGTGCGAGCGGCGTGTCGAACTGCGCTTGCCAGCGGCGCGAGAGGTTTACCTGGAATACGTCGCCGGCGTGCAGGTAATCGATGACCTTGTGCACGCCATCGGTGAAGCGCTCGCCTGCGTCTTCGTTGATGGAGGTTGGGCCGTTCCAATGCGGCAGGGCTGGCAGCTGCTCAGCTTCGGCTTGATCGTGCTGGAGCTGGCTGAGCAGGTCTGCTGCGTCGTCTTCGGCGATGGCGATGCAGCGGCCGCTGTCGCGCTCGCGCAGTACCGCTGCTGGGCAACGTAGTGCGATCGCGGTTGGCAGGCCGTCAGTGCGCTGTGGCAGCTGCAGGATCGGTTCGACTTGTTGTGCGAGTTCGTAATCGAGCAGCAAGGCCCAGCCGCCACGGAACGGGATGTCCGCTTCCATCGGGTTGCGGGCTTGGCGCAGGGATTGCCAGTCGCGGTCGAGTGCGGAGAGGAAATCGCCTTCGACTGCGCTGCCGTCTTCGCGCTGCAGACTGCCGTCGGGGTTGAGCAGGAGTTGGCTGCCGTTGGCGATCAGCAGCATGTCCCACTGGCCGAGCTTGCCGGCAGCAGTGGATTCAAGCAGGACCGGATAGCGATGCGGTGCGAGCCGATGCAGCGCCAGCAGGTCGGTGTCGGCGTGCAGGGGGAGGATGTGCATCGTGGGCCCAGAATGTCAGAAATGCAGGCTGTTCCCTTCTCCCGCCTGCGGGAGAAGGTGCCCGAAGGGCGGATGAGGGGAGCTTTTAAAGCTATTAAAGCCTTTGGAGCTTTAAAGCTGCCCTCACCCCAACCCCTCTCCCGCTTGCGGGAGAGGGGCTTTGAGCAAAGCATTGAGCAAAGCTACAGCCAAAAGCGTCAGGCAAAGCGGCAAGCAAAAGCTTCAAGCAAGGCAACAAGCAACAGCTTGGAGCAAAGCGACGAGCGGGAGCTTCAAGCCAAACGACAAGCACAAGCTTCAAGCAACAGCTTCGAGCAAAACGACGAGCAAGAGCTTCAAACAAAAACAACGAGCAGGAGCTTCAAGCATCGCTCCAAAACCGCGTTAGATCCGCTTGAACACCAGCGTGCCGTTGGTGCCGCCGAAGCCGAAGCCGTTCGACATCACCACGTCCACGTCGGCCTTGCGGGCCACCTTCGGTACGTAGTCCAGGTCGCAGCCTTCGCTCGGGTTTTCCAGGTTGATCGTCGGAGGGATGATGCCGGTGTTCAACGCCATCACCGAGAAGATCGCTTCCACGCCGCCCGCTGCACCCAACAGGTGGCCGGTCATCGACTTGGTCGAGCTGACCAGCATCTTGTAGGCGTGCGCGCCGAAGGCGGTCTTCATTGCCATGGTCTCGCCCAGGTCGCCCAGCGGCGTGGAGGTACCGTGTGCGTTGAGGTAGCCCACCTGTTCCGGGGTGACGCCTGCGTCCTTCATCGCCGCGACCATGCAGCGGGCGGCGCCTTCGCCGTTCTCGCTCGGTGCGGTCATGTGGTACGCGTCGGAGCTTGCGCCGAAGCCGGCCAGCTCGCAGTAAATCTTGGCGCCGCGTGCCTTGGCGTGCTCGTACTCTTCCAGGATCAGGATGCCAGCGCCGTCGCCCAGCACGAAGCCGTCACGGCCCTGGTCCCAGGGACGCGAGGCCTTTTCAGGCTCGTCGTTGCGGGTCGACATGGCCTTCATCGCACAGAAGCCGCCCAGTGCGGTCGGCGAGGAGCCACGCTCGGCGCCACCGGCAACCATCACATCGGCATCGCCGTACTGGATCATGCGCATCGCCGTACCGATGGAATGATTGGACGTGGCGCACGCCGACACTGCCGAGAACGACGGGCCCTTCAGCCCGGCGATGATGCTCAGCTGGCCCGGCAGCATGTTGATGATGGTCTTGGGCACGTAGAACGGCGAGATCTTCTTGCCTTCGTGGAAATCGATGGTCTGCTCTTCGATGCCGAGCAGGCCGCCGATACCGGCACCGACGATGGCGCCAATGCGCTCAGCGTTGGCGTCGGTGATTTCCAGGCCCGAGTCGTGCAGCGCCATGAAGGCGGCACCCAGGCCGTAATGGATGAACGGGTCCATTTTCTTGGCATCCTTGCCACTGACCCGATACTTGCCGAACAAGGGGTTGTCGGCGGTGATGTCGAAATCCCTGACCTCACCTGCAATCTTGGTGGTGAAGCGCTCCAGGTAGCCATCAATGACATTCGTCAACGGGCCAATGCCCGAGCGGCCATTGATGATGCCTTCCCAACTGCTGGCCAGATCATTGCCCAGCGGCGACACCATGCCCATGCCGGTAACAACTACGCGACGACTCATTGCGGATTCTCCTGGCCCCGCACGCGGGGAGATTGAAGCTTAAAAGCACAGGGCCGCATCAGCGGCCCCATGGGTTTGCAACGCGGAAGACATGCTTGCCAACCGCGCCTTGTCAGACCTGGATCAGGCCTTGACGTGTGCCTTGACGTAGTCGATGGCAGCCTGGACGGTACCGATCTTCTCGGCTTCTTCGTCCGGGATTTCGCACTCGAACTCTTCTTCCAGCGCCATCACCAGCTCAACGGTGTCAAGCGAGTCTGCGCCCAGGTCATCGACGAACGATGCGCTGGTGGTGACTTCTTCTTCCTTGACGCCAAGCTGCTCAATAACAATCTTCTTGACGCGTTCTTCGATGGTGCTCATTAGGATATCGCTCCAGATGGAGTAGTGGTTCAAAAGACGCCAGCCCCCAGGGCTGGCCGTGGGATAGTGTAGTGGAAACCGTCGCGGCGGTGTTTCTGAACAAAAAAGCCGCAACAATCAACCACTTGGGTGCAGTCCGTGCACACCACGCTTACGGCATGTACAAACCGCCGTTCACGTGAAGGGTTTCGCCGGTGATGTAGCTGGCCGAGGGACCGGCCAGGAACGCCACCGCTTTAGCGATGTCTGCCGGCTCGCCGAGGCGGCCCAGCGCGACCTGGCCGAGCATCGCCGCCTTGGCGTCCTCGGGCAGATCCTTGGTCATGTCCGTGTCGATGAAGCCCGGTGCGACCACGTTGACGGTCACGCCGCGGCTGCCGATTTCCTTGGCCAACGACTTGGAGAACGCAATGATGCCAGCCTTGGCGGCGGCATAGTTGGCCTGGCCGGCATTGCCGGTAACGCCGATGACCGAAGCGATATTGATGATGCGGCCCTTGCGCGCCTTCATCATGCCGCGCATCACCGCCTTGGAGGTGCGATACACGCTGGTCAGGTTGGTATCAAGGATGGCCTGCCAGTCCTCGTCCTTCATGCGCATCAGCAGGTTGTCGCGGGTAATGCCGGCATTGTTGACCAGGATGCTGATGGCACCGAATTCCTTGCTCACCGCATCGATCAGCGCATCCACCGCGCCCGGCTCGGTCACGTTCAGTGCGCGGCCGTGGCCACCGAGTGCTGCCAGACGCGTACCGATCGCGGCAGCGCCGTTGTCGGTGGTGGCAGTGCCGATGACGGTCGCGCCCAGCGCGGCCAGTTCGTCGGCAATGGCGGCACCGATGCCGCGGCTTGCGCCGGTAACCAGCGCGATTTCACCCTGCAATGGCTTGCTCATTTCTGTTCCTTTTGTGCATGGCACCGCGCACGCGCAGCGCCCATCATGACCAGGCGCAGGCTGCGCCCGTGCCGCAATCGGTTGCTCAGTTTGCCCACTCTTCCAGCGCACCGGCAAAGTCTGCCGGGGTGGCGAGCGGACGCCCTTCGATGTTCTTGTCGATGCGCTTGACCAGACCGGTCAGCACCTTGCCCGGGCCGCATTCGGCTATGCGGGTGATACCGCGCGCGGCCAGCGCCTGCACGCAGCCGGTCCACTGCACCGGCTGGTACAGCTGCTGCACCAGCGCCAGACGGATGGCATCCACGCCGTCATGCACCTGTGCGTCTACGTTCTGCACCACCGGCAGGGCCGGCTGCTGCCATGCCAGGCCGTTCATTACCGCAGCCAGACGGTTGGCGGCTTCGCGCATCAGCGGTGTGTGCGACGGCACGCTGACGGCCAGCTTCACCGCCTTGCGCACGCCCTTTTCAGCCAACAGCGCCAAGGCGCGGTCCACTGCAGCAGCGTCGCCGCCGATCACGATCTGACCGGGCGAGTTGAAATTGGCCGGCACCACTACCTGGCTGCCTGCGGCTTCGGCACAGACTTCCAGCACCAGCGCGTCTTCAGCGCCGAGCACGGCTGCCATCGCGCCAACACCGGTCGGTGCAGCGTCCTGCATCAGCTGGCCGCGCAGACGCACCAAGTGTGCGCCGTCGTGCAGCGTCAAAGCGCCAGCGGCGACCAATGCGGTGTACTCGCCAAGGCTGTGACCAGCCAGAACCGCCGGCTTGGCACCGCCCTGTGCATTCCACAGGCGCCATACCGCGATGCTGGCGGCCAGCAGGGCCGGCTGGGTGAATTCGGTGCGATTGAGCTGCTCTTCCGGGCCACCCTGCGACAGCGCCCACAGATCGACGCCCGCGCCTTCGGAGGCCTCGGCAAAGGTTTCACGGATCTGCGGATGCAGTTCAGCCAGTTCGGCCAACATCCCAATGGATTGCGAGCCCTGGCCGGGGAATACGAAAGCGAGTCGGGAGTCAGTCACGCGGTCTTCTGCTGCATCAATCGAAGCCGAGAATAATAAGCGCGAAAGCGCCCGCCCGTCTGTACTGGCGCGTATGCAGCAGCACGGCCTTGTAGTGCCGAGCCATGCTCGGCAGGGGCATTGCCGATAAAGCCTTGGCGCGTATGCAGGCTTTTCTTTGTAGGAGCGGCGTAAGCCGCGAAGCCACTGCAACGTCAACGGCGGTAAAGCCCCCCTCCCCAGCCCTCCCCTTGCCTGCGCCAAAGGGAGGGAGCGTAGTGCCGAGCCATGCTCGGCAGAGGCACCTGCCTCTTATACACATCT
>NZ_JBRREB010000046.1:0-37550 GCF_056759995.1 Stenotrophomonas sp. STEN030
GCCAAAGCCACAGCCAAAGCCACAGCCAAAGCCAAAGCCAAAGCCACAGCCAAAGCCACAGCCAAAGCCACAGCCAAAGCCACAGCCAAAGCCAAAGCCAAAGCCACAGCCACAGCCACAGCCACAGCCGAAGCCGAAGCCGAAGCCGAAGCCGAAGCCGAACTTCGGCCCTGGCTCGGGTTTTGAGTCATTGCTTTGGACTTGGCTTTGGCTTTGGCTTTGGCTGTGGCTTTGGTTCTGGCAGTTGCAATTGCTTTCCCCTCTCCCGCCTGCGGGAGAGGGGTAGGGGTGAGGGCAAGCTCTTGCCTTTGCCTGCGCTTTCAGCCGCCTCCCTCGCATCGCAACGAGAGCGGGAATCTCTCCGCTCAATGACCCGATTCCTCCGATTCCAACCGCCGCTCCGTAGCGCAATCGTCTCCCAACCAAGGAGACGCCCATGCGCAAAGGCAGCAAAACCAACAGTGCCCGTGCCCTGCGTCGGCGCATGACAGATGCCGAACTCCGCATCTGGTACTTCCTCAGAGGCCGCCACCTGGTCGGCTTCAAGTTCCGCCGACAACACCCCATCGGCCCTTATGTCGTCGATTTCGTCTGCCTGGCGCACAAGTTGATCGTCGAGCTGGATGGCAGTCAGCACGCAAACGACCCCAATGACCGCCGTCGCGATGCCTTCCTGCATCGCAATGGCTACCGCGTGCTGCGCTTCTGGAATAATGAAGCTCTGAGCCACACCGCCGCAGTCTGCGAAAGCATCCTGCGCGCGGCGTTGGCAACACCAAGCCCCCGCAGGGTGCGGGGCCAAGCAGAAGGTTGTTGATATGTCCGAATCGCTACGCATCGCCCTGGCCCAGTTCGATTTCCCGGTCGGGGACGTGGACGGCAACGCAGGCCGCATCATCGAGCTGATGCAAGAGGCGCGTGACGAATACGGTGCCGACGTGGTGCTGTTCCCGGAGCTGGCCATCAGCGGCTATCCGCCGGAAGACCTGCTGATGCGCCCTGGCTTCCTGCGCAGCTGTGAGCAGGCGTTGGCGCGGGTTGCGGCGGAAGTGCAGGGCATCGTTGCTGTGGTTGGCTGGCCGCAGAGCGCCGGTGCGGTGGTCTACAACGCCGCCAGCGTGCTGCGTGATGGCGCCATCGCCAGCACCTACCGCAAGCGCGAGCTTCCCAACTACGCCGTGTTCGACGAGCGACGCTACTTCGACGTGGACCCGGACGGTGGCAACTGCGTGTTCGAGGTCAACGGCGTGCAGCTCGGCCTGGTGATCTGCGAAGACCTGTGGTTCCCCGAGCCGCTGGCTGCCACCGTCAAGGCCGGCGCCGAACTGGTGCTGGTGCCAAACGCCTCGCCGTACGAGCGCGGCAAGCACGCTCAGCGCGATGCACTGCTGGCTGAGCGCAGCCGCGAGACCGGCGTGGCCATTGCCTACGTCAACACCGTCGGCGGCCAGGATGCGGTGGTGTTCGACGGTGCTTCTGTCGTCGCCGATGGCGATGGCACCGTGCATCCAGCCGCTGTGGCTTTCACCGAAGAAATGCTGGTGGTTGAATACAACGTCGCCGCGCGCAGCTTCATGCCGCTGCGCTGGATTGATGACGGCGATGAGAGCATGGATGCCTTGGCCTGGCGCGCGGTCACCCGCGGCATTCAGGACTACTGTGGCAAGAACGGTTTCAGCAAGGTTTGGTTGGGCCTGTCCGGCGGTATCGATTCGGCGCTGGTGCTGGCGTTGGCGGTGGATGCATTGGGTGCGGATAACGTCACTGCCGTCAGCCTGCCGTCACGCTACACCGCGGATCTGTCCAATGATCTGGCGGTGGAGCAATGCCGCGCGCTGGGCGTGAAGTTGGAGACGGTGCCGATCGAGCCGGCCTTCCAGGGCTTGATGCAGTCGCTGTCGGCCATGTTTGAAGGCCAGGCGGCGGATGTCACCGAAGAGAACCTGCAGTCGCGCAGCCGTGGCGTGATCCTGATGGCCTTGGCCAACAAGTTCGGCGGCCTGCTGCTGACCACCGGCAATAAGAGCGAATACGCGGTCGGTTACGCCACCATCTATGGCGATATGTGCGGTGGCTACGCGCCGTTGAAGGATCTGTACAAGACGGAAGTCTACGGTCTGTCCAAGTGGCGCAATACGGTGGGCGGCGCGCCGGTGATTCCGCCAGCGGTCATCGCTCGTGCGCCCTCGGCCGAGCTGCGTGACAACCAGACCGATCAGGACTCGTTGCCGGCCTACGACGTGCTGGACGGCATCCTGTATCGCTACATCGACCAGGAGCAGTCGCGCGAGGACATCGTCGGTGCCGGTTATGCGCCGGAGGTGGTGGATCGGGTGCTGAAGCTGGTGCGGATCAGTGAATGGAAGCGCCACCAGGCCGCGCCGGGCCCCAAGGTGTCGCGCCGCGCATTTGGTCGCGAGCGCCGCTATCCCATCACCAATGGTTATCGTGGCTGAGTATCTTGCCGATAGGGTGTGCGCAGAAGGGGCCGAAAGGCCCCTTCTGCTTGTATGGCGGTTGATGGGTGAAGGCGGCATCCGGCTGGAGCGCGCTGGCTCGATAGCGGTTCGTCAGCTGGATTGCTCAAGCCAACGAGTTTTCGACAAATTCTCTACATATTGCGAGCGCAAGATGGGGGCACAAGAAAATGCCGGTTCATCTCTCTCTCCTTGCCATCGGTCCGTCGGTGGCATTTTTATTTTGGAAATGAGGGGAGGGGATGTTGGTGGGCCGTCTTTTGGGGGTGCAGGAGCTTTAGAGCTGCCCTCACCCCAACCCCTCTCCCGCGCGCGGGAGAGGGGCTCGCAATGCGAGCGCTCGTAGTGCATTAGCCCCTCTCCCGCTTGCGGGAGAGGGGTTGGGGTGAGGGGAAGCTTCTAGCAAGCAAACCCCAATCAAGTACCAAGCAAGGCTGAAGCCAGGTCCAGGCAAACCCCAAACCCCAGAAACAAGAAAGGGGCCCCAAGGCCCCTTCCTGATCACCAGCAGTTACCGCAGGAGCTTACTTGCCGCGGTTCATCTTGGCGCTGCTCTGGCCGGTGGCCACCGAACGCTCGCCCGCGAACGGGTTCAGCTTGCGGATCATCCACGGGTACTTCGGCCAGTTGCCGGCCAACCACGGATGCTCCGGCTGGTTCAGCTCAAGCACGCGGCGGGCGTCGTCGGCCAGGGTCTTGTTACCCAGATTGGTGTAAGCCTCGCCCAGCAGCGCGACGGCGTCGTACTGGAAGGCGCTCTGCGGGTAGGTCTCCAGCAGGTAGTTGGCGCGGCCAACTACGGACACCCAGGCGCCACGGCGGGCGTAGTACAGGGCATCGTCCAGCTCATGCTGGGCGAAAACGTCGCGCAGTTCGACCATGCGCTGGCGCGCATCGGCGGCATAACGGCTGTTCGGGTAGCGCTCGGTGACGATATTGAAATCGGCATAGGCCTGGCGCGGGGTCGACAGATCGCGGCGGCTCGGGTCCAGCGACCATACGCGGCGCAGGAAAACCGTATCGCGATTGCCGTTGGCAAGACCGCGCAGGTAGTACAGATACGCGATGTTGCGGTGGGTCGGGTAGGTACGGATGAAACGGTCGATGCTCGACACGGCGTCATCGTTCTTGCCGGCCTTGTACTGGGCGTAGGCGCTTTCGATCATCGCCTGCTCGGTGTACGGGCCATACGGATACTGCGCAATCAGGCGCTTGAAGCTGGTTTCGGCGCCGGACCAGTTGCCGCCCTCCATCAGCTTGTGGCTCTTTTCAAACAGTTGTTCGACCGGCGCGCCTTCGTCGGCGTCCTTCTTGGCGCCGCGATGGCAGCCAGTGGCGACGAAGACCAAAACCAGCAACAGGGCGGTGAGGCGGACGGGCGCGGACAGCAGCGAAGAGCGTCGGATCATGGGTTCAGGGCAGGACGCGGCAGGAATACGAAGGGGCGATGATAGCCTAGTGGCCTGTCCTGCGACTGACTGTTGTCGTCAGGACCCCATAATTTCGTCTACAGCCGGTCTTTACCCATGTCCGAGAACACCTCTTCCAGCCCGCGCCACGCGCAGGTTCCCGATTCCGCCGCCGGTCGTCGCTTCGACGCGGTCCTGGCCGAATTGTTCCCCGAATTCTCCCGTTCGCGCCTGACCGAATGGATCAAATCCGGCGCAGTTCTGCTCGATGGCGAGCCCGTCCGCCCGCGCGATCCGGTCCGCGGTGGCGAAATCGCCACCCTGAATGCGGTGCTGGAGGTCGAAGTCCACGCCCTGCCGGAGGACATCCCCTTGTCGGTCCTGTACGAGGACGAACATGTGTTCGTGATCGACAAGCCGGCCGGGCTGGTGGTTCACCCGGGCGCCGGGAACCCGACCGGCACCCTGCTCAACGCGCTGCTGTTCCGTGATCCTGAGATCGCCAAGGTGCCGCGCGCAGGCGTGGTCCACCGTCTGGACAAGGACACCAGCGGCGTCATGGTGGTGGCCCGTACCGTGCAGGCGCAGACCGCGTTGGTCGAGCAGCTTTCCGCGCGCGAAGTGCATCGCCAGTACCTGGCCGTGGTGGTTGGCGCGCTGGTCTCCGGCGGCACCGCTGACGCCCCGATCGACCGCCATGCCCGCGACCGCCTGAAAATGGGCGTGCGCGAGGACGGCAAGGAAGCGGTGACCCATTACCGCCTGCGCGAGCGCTTCCGTGCCCATACCGCGCTGGAATGCCGCCTGGAAACCGGTCGTACCCACCAGATCCGCGTGCACATGGCGCATCTCAAGCACGCCATCGTCGGTGATCCGCTGTACGGCGGCTCGCTGAAGCTGCCCAAGGGCGCCACCGACGAGCTGGTCGCGGCACTGCGCGGTTTCAAGCGTCAGGCACTGCACGCCGAAACCCTGGAGTTCACGCATCCGATCACCGGCGAGAGCATCAGCAACACCGCGCCAGTCCCGGCCGATCTGCAGGCGCTGATGAAGGCGCTGCGTGAGGACTCCAAGGCCTTCGCCGACCGCGAGCGAGGCCGCTGGTAATGGCGGAGGCGAGTCCGCTGTGGCTGGCTGATTGGCCCGCGCCCCCGGGGGTGCGGGCCTTCACCACGATGCGCCATGGCGCCGGCGGCTCGCAGCCCCCGTTTGACAGTTTCAACCTGGGTAACCGGACCGCCGCCGATGGCGACGATCCGGCCCAGGTGCAGCGCAACCGCGACGAACTGCAGCAGCTGGCGAAGCTGCCATCGGCTGCGCACTGGCTACGCCAGGTGCACAGCAGCGTGGCTCTGCGTTTCGACGCGCCAGCGCAGGCACAAGGACTGGACGCCGAACCGACCGCCGATGCCTCGGTGACCTCGGTACCGGGCGTGGTGCTGGCCATCCTCACTGCGGACTGCCTGCCGGTGGTGTTCGCTGCCCGCGACGGCAGTGAAGTGGCGGCAGCCCATGCCGGCTGGGGCGGATTGGCGCGCGGCATGCTGGAAAACACCCTGGTCGCCATGCACACGCCCGCTGAGGCGCTGGTAGCGTGGATAGGCCCTGCGGCTGGTCCTGCCCTGTACGAGGTCGGCGTGGACGTGCGCGAGGCCTTCCTGGCGCATTCCAGCGCCGCTGAAAGCCACTTCGTATCTACCCGGCCCGGCCACTGGAAGGTGGACCTGCCCGGGCTGGCACGGCAGCGGTTGGTGGCTGCAGGCATGCAGCCGGCGGCAATCCACGGCGGCGACCTGTGCACCATGGCCGATCCGCAGCGCTGGTTCTCGCACCGTCGCGACCGTCGCAGCGGCCGTATCGCCACCCTGGTGTGGATGGAACCATGAGCTTGCCGTTGTTTGCGCAGGTGCTGGGCCCTGCGTTCGAACAGCTGGCCCCGCAGGTACGCGCGCTGCACTCGATTCCCACGCGTGAGCGCTGGAGCGGGCAGGGCGAGGTGCTGCGCGGTACCCATTGGCTCGTAGCGCCCTGCGCCTGGTTGGCACGGCTGCCGCCGACTTCAAGCGTGCCGGTAACGGTGGAATTCGTGATCGATACGGCCGGAGAACGTTGGAACCGACGGTTTGGTTCCGCGCGCATGGGCTCCCGGCTATGGCAGCGCGATGGGCGGCTGTTCGAGCAGTTGGGCGCGGTGCGTTTCCGATTTGGACTACGCGAAGAAGCCGGCCAGATCCTGTGGCGGGCCGAGCGAGCCTGGGCCTTCGGTGTGTTGCCGTTGCCGACGCGCTGGTTTGCGCAGGTGCAATGCCGCGAGCGTGAGCAGGCCGGGCGCTATGAATTCCTGGTGGACGTGTCGATGCCGCTGATCGGGCGTCTGATCCGTTACGAAGGCTGGTTGTTGCCGGAGCCGGTGCATGGCTGAGCCGGCGGTGATCGTGTTTGATGGCGTCTGCGCGCTGTGCAGCCGTTGGGTGCGCTTCCTGCTGCGATTTGATCGGTCAGGGCGCTACCGGTTCGCGGCGATGCAGGGCGGGCAGGGGCGCGCTTTGTTGGCCGCGCATGGGCTGGACCCGGACGATCCCTTGTCCTTCCTGCTGGTGGCTGACGGAGTGGCGTATACCGACACTGACGCGATTCTGCGGGTGGTGACTGGTTTGGGTGGAGCTTGGCGTCTGGCTGGGCTTGCGCGGGTGTTGCCGGCTTCGCTGCGGGACCCTGCGTATCGCTGGCTGGCGCGGAACCGGTACCGCTGGTTTGGGCGGCATGAGAGCTGTTTTCTGCCGACGGCGGAGCAGCGCGGGCGGTTTTTGGATTGAGTGCTTTGGTTTGGGGTTTACGGGCTAGAAGCTTCCCCTCACCCCAGCCCCTCTCCCGCCAGCGGGAGAGGGGCTCGCATTGCTTGCGCTCGTAGTGCACTAGCCCCTCTCCCGTATACGGGAGAGGGGTTGGGGTGAGGGCAAGCTCTTGCCTCCGCTCCAGCCCTAAACCCCCTCCAGCGCCAACAGATAATCCCTCCGCCAACGATGGATATCATGCGCACGCAGGTGCTCCATCATCGCCCGCCAACGCTCTATACGCTCGCTGCGATGCATGTTCGCCGCCGTCGCAATCGCATCGGCCACACCATCCAGGTCATGCGGATTGACCAGCAGCGCCTGCTTCAATTCATCCGCAGCACCGGCCAACAACGACAACACCAACATGCCCGGGTTTTCAGGATCCTGTGCAGCGATGTATTCCTTGGCTACCAGGTTCATACCATCGCGCAAAGGCGTCACCAAACCTACCGCTGCCTGCCGATAAAAGCCGGTCAGCGTGCTGTGCGCGTAGTTCTGGTTGACGTAACGCAGCGGCGTCCAATCGGCCTCGGCATGGCCGCCGTTGATATGCCCGGCTAGCCGCTCCAGATCACTGCGCAGCTTGCGGTACTCGTTGACGCTGCCGCGCGATACCGGCGCGATCTGCAGGAAGGTCATATCGCCTTTCTGCTGCGGATAGCGCTGCAGATAGCGCTCAAAACCATGGAAGCGCTCCGGCAGGCCCTTGGAGTAATCCAGTCGGTCCACGCCAATCGCCAGCTTGCGGTGCTGCAGGCTCTGCCGCAGATCGCGCACCGGCTTGTTGCTGGCCGCGCTGCGGGCCTGTCGCGCGATGTGCTCGGTATCGATGCCGATCGGGAACGCCGAGGTGCGCACGCGGCGGCCGTCCGGTGCCTTGATCCAGTCGTTGTCGATCAGCGTGCCGCCGCCGAACAGGCGCACATAGGATTGAAACCGATCAACATCGCGGCGAGTCTGGAAACCGAGCAGATCGTACGAATACAGCGCTGAGAACAGCGAGCGATGGTCCGGCAGGGCCTGGATGAGGTCGGCCGACGGCACCGGTACATGCAGGAAAAAACCAATTCGACAGCCGACACCGCGCTCGCGCAGCAAAGCGGCCAGTGGAATCAGATGGTAGTCGTGGATCCACACCGTATCGTCGTCGCGCAGTAACGGTGCCAGCGTATCGGCGAACAGCCTGTTTACCTTCCAATAGCCTTCGCGCTTGCGCCGGTCGTAGTCGACCAGGTCCAGGCGGAAATGCAGCAGCGGCCACAAGGCGCGGTTGGAAAAACCGTTGTAGTAGTTGTCCAGATCGGTTTTGGACAGATCCATCGTCAAGTAGCGGATCGGGCCGTCCTGCGCTTCGTGCAGGGCACCGCTATCGACACTGACGCTGCGCCCGCTCCAGCCGAACCATAGCCCGCCACGCTCGCTCAATGCCGCCAGCAGGCCGGTTGCCAGCCCGCCAGCGCGGTTCTCGCCAGGTAACGCCACCCGGTTGGAGACGACAACCAGTCGGCTCACGACGCTTCCTGCCAGCTGCGCGACAAGCGCATCGCCGCGATCACCAAGCCCACATGCGAGTAGGTCTGCGGGAAATTGCCCCAGGCCTTGCCATCGAAGCTGAGGTCTTCGGAAAGCAGACCCAGATGATTGCGCTGCTGCAGCAGGATCTCGAACATCTCGCGCGCCTCGTCCATGCGCCCGATTGCGGCCAGCGCATCGATGTACCAGAACGTGCAGATGGTGAAGCTGGTTTCTGGTGTGCCAAAGTCATCCGGGGCGGTATAGCGATACAAGGCGTTGCCATGCTTCAGGTCACGGCCGATGGCCTCGACCGTGGCGATGAAGCGCGCGTCGCCAGCATCGATGAAGCCGATATCGGCCAGCAGCAGCAAGGACGCATCAAGCCGATGACCACCGAAGGTATCGGTGAAGTGGCCGAGTTGCTCGCTCCAGGATTCATGCATGATCCGTGTGTGGATCTGGTCGGCACGTTCGCGCCAGTAGATGGCGCGGCCATCGAGTTTCAAGCGGGTTGCAATTTTTGACAGGCGATCACAGGCGGCCCAGCACATGGCGCTGGTATAGGTATGCACCTCGGTGCGACCACGGAATTCCCATAGCCCAGCATCCGGTACGTCATGCAGGGCGAAGGCCTGCTCGCCCAAAGGCTCCAGCCGCGCGAAGGTGTGCGCATCGCCCGGGTCCTGCAGGCGTTGATCGAAGAACAACTGGGTGGAAGCCAGTACCACGCTGCCATAGACATCGTGCTGGCGTTGCACCCAGGCCAGATTGCCGCGGCGTACCGGGCCCATGCCGTTGTAGCCGGACAGCGAGGCGACTTCTTCCTCATCGAGCTTGGCTTCGAAGCCGATGCCATACAGCGGCTGCAGGCTGCCGTCGCTGCTGGCCAGGTTGAAGATGTAGCCCAGGAACTGCTCCATGGTGCGGGTGGCGCCGAGCCGGTTGAGTGCGCGCACCACAAAGGCGGCATCACGCAGCCAGCAATAGCGGTAATCCCAGTTGCGGCTGCTGCCGGGTGCTTCCGGGATTGAGGTGGTCATCGCCGCGATGATGGCGCCGCTGTCCTCGTACTGGCACAGCTTCAAGGTGATGGCGCTGCGGATCACCGCCTCCTGCCATTCCAATGGTACCGACAAATAGCGCACCCATTCGCGCCAATAGCTGCGGGTACGTTGCATGGCTTCCTGCACGTAGCCGCTGAGCGAGCGGTTGAGTGATTCGTCCACGCCCAGCACCAGATGCACGCGGTGATTGAGCACGAAGGGCAGGGCATCGCGGACGAAACGCACCGGAACGTCGGTGGTCAGGCGCAGTACCAGATCCGGCAACAGCCAACGGATGTGATTGCTGCCCCAGGTGGTTTCCGGCTGGCGCGCGCCCCAGTCGGCCAGCGGCCGTGCGCGCACGATGATGCGTGGATTTCCGGACAGCGGGGTGACCTGACGGATAAGGCTGACCGGCCGATAGAAGCGGTCGTTCTGGCGCCAACGCGGGGCAAAATCGATGATTTCCACCGCGCCGCCATGGGTGTCGCGCAGCACCGTGCGCAAGATGGCGGTGTTGGTCAGGTAGGACTGCTCGCTGTCGAGGAAGTCCTCCAGCTCGATGCCGAAGTCACCGCCGGGGTGTTGGTTGGGGCCGAGCAGGGCGCAGAAGGCCGGGTCGCCATCGAAGCTGGGTAGGCAGCTCCAGACCACGCGCGCCTGCTTGTCTATCAGCGCACCGAAACTGCCATTGCCAACTACGCCAAGATCGAGGGTGGCGTCTTGCATTGCATTCTCCTTGTTGCGCGAGCGCCGCTGGCGCCGCTGTTTCCTCCGGGTGGGTCAGGTAATGGCTGCGCGCAGCCAAGCGTGTACGGACGTGATGTCGGGCAGCGTTGCAGCGGCCAGGCTGTCGCTGCGTTGGCCGACAAGTACGCCAATGCCTTTGAGTTGCTGAGCGGCCTGGAAGCCGTGTTCGTCGGTGAGATCGTCGCCGATGAAAATCGGACGCCGGCCTTGGAAAGGCGGCAGTTGCATCAGCTGCTGCAGGGCGCGGCCCTTGTCATGGCCGCTGCCGACGAACTCGATCACGTGGTTGCCTGGTTGCAGGCGCACGTCATGCAGTTGGGGCAGTTGTGCGTTTGCGAACGCAATCACGGCCGCGCCAGCATCCGGCGCATTGCGCCAGTGCAGGGCCAGCGCTTGGCCCTTGTTTTCGATCATGACGCCGGGATGGACGTGTGCCAGTTGCATCGCGCGCTGGTGCAGTGTGTGCAACCAACCTGCGGTGTCTGTCTGGGCGAACTCTGCATCGACGGCAGTGAGCAATTGCGCGCCGTGCAGGCCAGCCATGGGCAGGCGCAATGGCGCGAACATCGCCTGCAGCTGGCTGACGGGGCGGCCACTGAGCAGCGCCAGCGCGCCACCCAGACGTTGCTGCACGCCGGCCAGCAGCGCGAGCAGGGACGGGTCGGGCGCTACCTTGTCCGGATGGTCGGCAAAGGCGAGCAGGGTGCCATCTACGTCGAGAAACAGTGCGTCGTCGTCTGCCAGCGCCGGAGGGGGCGGTCGCTGTTGGTCATCAAGCATGTGGCCACTATGCCGCAGCGGTTGTTACAGGAAGGTCATTTGGGGTGATTGGGTTTTGCTCTACGTGCTTTCAGAGCGCCCTCACCCCAACCCCTCTCCCGCAGGCGGGAGAGGGGCTAGTGCACTACGAGTGCTAGCGATGCGAGCCCCTCTCCCGCGCGCGGGAGAGGGGTTGGGGTGAGGGCAAGCTTCTGCTCTTCACCCAATGCACAACATCACTTGGTAACCGCAAACTCGATCCGGCGGTTCTGCGCACGACCCTCTTCAGTGTCATTGCTTGCACGCGGCTTTTCCTGGCCATAGCCCTTGGCGCTGAGCGTATCTGCAGCAACACCCAGCTCAGCCAGCTTGGCGACAACCGCATCCGCACGTTGCTGACTCAAGGTGACATTGGCAGCAGCATCACCGGTATTGTCGGTATGCCCGCCGACCTCGATTTTGGTGCCTGCAGGTGCCTGCTTGATCGCATTCGCCGCGCTGGTCAGAGTCTCCAGACTGTCGCGGGTGATGGTGGCCGAACCTGTGTCGAAGTAGATGTTCATCAGGTTCAGTGCTTTGACGAGATCATCACCGCTGAAGCCGGCCTTGAGTCCAGACAATGCCGCCGCCGCACGATCCCACAGACCACTGATCTCGAAGCCTCCGAACAGGCTGCGCAGCTTGTCACTGACAGTGAAACGATCCGCTTCGGACAGTCCGCTGGTGTCGATGTTGAGTTTGTCACCATCAAAACCGAACTTCAGACCCTTGGCTTTCAGCTCCGGCAGCGCTGCGATCAGCTTGTCCAGCCAACCAGCCGGCAAGGTTGCCGGATCAACGGTGATGTTGCCCGACAGATTGCCTTCACCGAAGTTGGCTTTCAGCGCATCCCACAGACGGGTCTTGTCGGCTTCGTTGGCAACCTGGCCGCTGACCGTTACCTTGCCGTCCACATTCTCAAACCCGAAGCGTGGATTGGCTTGCGCCACCGGTGCAGCAGGCTGCGTGCTGGCTGCCGGTTGCATCGGTGCCGGGGCAACGACTTCTTCCTTCTTGCAGCTGCGGAACAGCAGGAACGCTGCAAGCAGCAGGATCAGTGGGAGCAGCCATTTCCAGAGGCCACCTGAAGCTTTTGCCGGTACGGTGCCACCGCCGCTATAGCCGGCGGTTGGCGTTGCGGTACCGAACCAACGCTCGTAGTCGGCCGGGCGCGAGGTGGGGATCTTGCCGCCTGGGGTGAGCTGGCCGACTATTTTCGGCAGCAACCACGCACCGGCCATGTTGACTGCCGCTGCGGGAATGCCGAGTTTGCTGGCAATGCCGCTGGCCAGGTTCTGGCCGAAGCCGGCACTGAACTGGTCTGGTTGCAGTACGTTGTCGCCGGGCGTGGAGCCTATCCACGAAGAGAGCAGGCCATCCAGGCCGGCATCGGTAAAGCGTTTCTGCAGGCCGGCGAAGCCGCCGTTGGCAGGATCGAAGATGACATCGACAAGCTGGCGCACGAGGCGCCCTGCGTTGTCGCCGAGATGAAAGCGGCTTGCCGCTTCGCGAATCAACGACTCGAACATATACGCCTCCGCAAGGGATGAACCGGGCTGGAATGAGCCGGCAGGCGTAAGGAGCGCCTAGCGCTGTTAAAGCTGGATGAATTCGGGGGTTTTTGGTTCTTTAGCTAGAAGCTTCCCCTCACCCCAACCCCTCTCCCGTGAACGGGAGAGGGGCTCGGATCGCGTCGGCTCGTAGTGCACTAGCCCTTCTCCCGCGCGCGGGAGAGGGGTTGGGGTGAGGGGAGGCTCCAAGCAAGCAATCCCGCACTAAACACCCAATCAGAACGTAAACCGCACCCGCCCGTACCAATACGCGCCATTGCTGCCAATCGGCGACAACACGTCATACGGCAGGTTGCCGAAGTAGTAGATGTCCTCGTTCGACTTGTCCGGGTAGTTGTCGGTCAGGTTCTGCCCGCCAACAGCCACGCTCCACTGCGGGGTAATGCGGTATTCGACTTCCGCATCCAGCTGCCACTCGGCCTGGTAGGTCTGGGTCGGGATATAGCCACCACCAAAATCGAACACACGCTTGGCGCTGCCATGGCGGCTCACGCGGCTGCTCAACGACCAGTTGTCATTGGCCCAGCTGGCGGCGAACTGTGCGCGGGTACGCGGTGCAGCGTCGGTCAACGTATTGCTCTCTTCCACGCCGAACAGCACGTAATCCGGGTTCAATGCCAGCAGCTGCGACGGTGTGGCGACGACGTTCTTCAGCTCGGTCTTGGCGTAGCTCCAGGTGCCGGTCAGCAGCAGCTCGCCATCACCCAGTGATTGCCGCCAGTTACCAACGAACTCGGCGCCGCGGGTGCGCGTATCGGCGGCGTTGACGAAGTAATGCGCGCTCTCCAGCCCGCCGATGCCGAACTGCTGCTGCACGAAGTCAGTCAGCGCATCGCCGGTGATGCTTTCCGACAATGCGATACGGTCATCGATATCGATCTGGAACAGGTCCAGTGACAGGTCGAAATGGCTGCCGATCTGGCTGGTGAAGCCCAGGCTGTAGTTGATCGATTTTTCCGGCTTCAGGTCGGTGGCGCCCAAGGCGCGTGCGATCGGATTGTTGACCGACAACAGGCGGCCCTGCACCAGCTGGCCACCGGCGGTGTAACCGGTCGAGGTGGATTCGTAACCGATCTGGCTCAGCGACGGCGCGTGGAAGTTGTTGGAAATGGAACCACGCAGGGCGAAGGCCGGAGCAAAGGCGTAACGCGCGCCGATCTTGCCGGTCAGCTCGCCGCCGAAATCTTCGTAATGCTCATAGCGGGCAGCGATATCGGTGGAGAACTTCTCGCCGAAAGTGGACGACAGGCTGGTGTAGGCGCTGATCACATCGCGCGACAGATCGGCTTCATCCTGAGGCGTCAGCCCACCACCGGCCTGCGAGCCAGTCGGGCGGTCGGTATAGGGGCCGGCTGCATAGCTGGCCGGATCGCCAGCGCCGGTTTCGTAGCGCTCGTGACGGCCTTCGATGCCAAAGCCGAGGCTGTGGGTGTCGTTCGTGCGCACGAAGATGCGGCCGAAATCGAGGTTGGCCACGGTCTGGGCGAAGCTGAAATCGGCGGTCTTGAAGCTGGTTGGGCTGGTCGGGCCAAGCGAAGCGTTGAGCGAGTTGCGCAGGCGATAGGTGAACTCGTTGCGGCCGTGGTCGAGGCTGGCGTCGTAGTTCCAGTCGCCGAGTTCGCCACGGGCACCGGCTACCAGCTGCACGTCCAGGTTCTCGCCTTCGGAGATCGGGCGGTAGCCATTCGGATACAGCTCCTTCCAGTTGGCTTCGCCGTCCGGGTAGCGGAAGTAGTTGGCGCCTTCGGTATCGCGCTGGTTGTAGGTGCCGAAGGCATAGGCCTTGGAGGCGCTGCCGAACGGGATTTCAGCATTGAACCAGGCGTTGAGGTCCTTGCTGGCGCCATCGCCCAATGAGTAATTGCGCTTGCCGGCCAGGGCCAGATTGTCCGGGGTCTGCGCTTCCCACGGCGGGATCTGGTCGAAACCGGCACGGTTGGTGGCTTCGCGGTTCTTCAGCTCCAGACCGACGCGCAGGAAGCCGCCGTCGTCCGTCAGCGCGGTGCCGACCTTGGCGCTGAAGTAGCTGGTCTGGCCGTCGGTCAGGGTGCGGTCGATCGGCTTGAGGTCGGTGTGGTGCGCGCCGAAGCTGGCTTCGATGGCGCCGCCTTCCGGGGCATCGTCGAGGATCACATTGATCACGCCAGCTACCGCATCGGAGCCGTACAGCGCGCCGGCGCCGTCACGCAGCACCTCGATGCGCTTGATCGCGCTGACCGGGATGGCATTGAAATCTACCGGCGTGGTGCCCTTGCCGATCTTGCTGTCGGTGTTGACCAGCGCGCTGTTGTGGCGGCGCTTGCCGTTGATCAGCACCAGCACATGGTCGGGCGAGAGGCCGCGCAGCTGAGCGGCGCGGATGTGGTCGGCACCGCCGGAGTTGGACTGGCGCGGGAAGTTGAACGAGGGCAGCAGCGCCTGCAGCGCGCTGCCCAGCTCTCCGTTGACCACGCCGGCCTTGCGGATGTCCTCGGCGCTGAGCACGTCCACCGGCGAGGTGGATTCCAGCACGGTGCGGTCGACCGCGCGGGTGCCGGTGACGATCACCGTGTCCAGATTGGTGGCCTGCTGGGCATTTTGGGCAAAAGCGGGGGAAGACAGCGCCAGCGCGATGGCCAGGCCGAGCGGGGCCGAGGTGGGGCGGGACATGGGAACTCCGGGAATACGTTGGGGAAGGGCGGGGAGAAGGATTGCGGATGACGTCAAGACTTACATCCATCCGGATGAAGCGATATATTATCTTCGCGTTAACAGCGCCCGGGATGCAAGTCCTGCTGGCAATTGGCTGATAACCAAACGCGATATCCCTTGCGGTGCCTTGGATGCCACCGTGTTGCTCTTGCCCGGAGGTTTTCCATGAAGTTGCACGCTGTCCTGTTGCCCCTGCTGTTTGCCGTTGCCGCCAGTGCCAACGCTGCCCCACCTGCTGCGGAGCCGGCGCCGAGCGCGCAGCTGCACGGCGATGCCGCGCGGCCGGCCGAGGCCGGCGGTTGGGTGCGTAGCGAGTTGTATTTCGGCGTGGGCGAGGAAACCGGGCCGTCGGCCCGTGAGCAGACCGACGTGATCAGTGAGGCGCAGTGGCGCGCTTTCCTCGACAAGGAAGTGACCCCACGTTTCCCCGACGGCCTGACCGTCTTCGACGCCTACGGCCAATGGTTGTTCCGCGGTGCACCCGAGCCGAACCGGCTTCGCACCAAGGTGCTGGTGATCCTGCACGAGGACAGCCCGCAACGCCGCAACGACATCGAAGCCATCCGCCTGGCATGGAAGCAGGCCACCAAGCACCAGTCGGTGCTGTGGTCGCGGCAGCCGGTCGAGGTTTCGTTCTGATCAGCGCCGGATCGGCTAGCCTGCGGGCAGCTTCCGGTTGCAGATGAGCTCCCTTATGACGCCAGTGAAATCAACGTTGCGCCTACGCAATGGCGCCTGTGGCCTGCTGATGGTGGGCTTGTCGCTGTTGGCGGCGAAAGCGCTGGCGGCCGATGAAGGCCAGATCCGCTTCGAGGTCAGCCCGGGCGTAACTGCACAGGCGCGGCTGCTGGCTGACGGCAATATCGAGGTAGGTACCAACCGCTCAGCGGCCAAACAACGGTTGCCAGCGTCTACCGACGAAGAGGGCGGCGGCTCCCGTCTGGGCCATGCCGACTACAACTTCGACGGCTATCAGGACCTGGACACCAGCGCGACGCTGGGCCAGGTCAACGAATCAGTCACGGTCTACCTGTACGAGCCGGGCAGTGGCCAGTTCCGTGCCTTGGCCGCCCCCGAGGCGCCGGAAATCAGCTGCGAAGGCTTCTGGTCGCTGACCCCGGACCCCGCCACACGCACGTTGAGCAGCAGTTGCCGCAGCGGGCCAATGTGGTACAGCGACATTTACCGCTACCAAGGCAACAAGCTCTACCTGTACCGATCGATGCGCAATGCCTTCATCGACACCGAAGGCCTGGCGCAGGTGGTGGATCTGGGGCCAGTGGAAGATGCCGAGATACTGACGGTCTGGAGCACCTGGGACGCGGCAGGCAAACGGCTTGAGACCGCGCTATGGAATGCATTCGACCCGCCTCTGGAAGATGTCCCGATGCAGGGCCGCAGCGCATCGGTGGTACCGGCAAAGCTGCCGCTGTACAGCAAGGCTGGCGACACCTCCACCAAGCGTTACCTGCTCAAAGGCGACCGCGTCGAGCTTATGGACGAAGCCGATGGCTGGTTGCAGCTGCGCTACCGCAATCCCAGCCGTGGCCCGGTGCTGGGCTGGGTGAAACTGCCCACCAACGAATGATCTGTTCCATCCGCACGCTTTCTCCCAGCGTTACCATCGCTCCGCTTTCCTGACGATATCCCCCATGAATTCTTCCGCATCAACATCCCGCCCGCGTTGGTTCGTCGCAGGCGATCTCAACGGCTTCTTCGGTCTGGTGGTCGACAACCTGTCGATCCTAGGCTTCATCGCGATGGCGCTGGTCGGGATCTTCCAGTTCCCCGCCGATGTGGTGTTTGGCCGCATGTTCCCCGGCACCGCCTTTGGTGTGTTGATCGGCAACCTGATGTACACGGTGATGGCGCGCCGCCTCGCTGCCCGCAGCGGGCGCGATGATGTCACCGCGATGCCGCTGGGCCTGGATGCGCCGACCAGCATCGGCATGGCGCTGCTGGTGCTGGGCCCGGCCTTCGTCGGCTTCAAGCAGCTGGGCATGGACCCGCAGGCGGCAGCGATGGCGACCTGGAAGCTGGGCATGGCCTCGCTGGTGGTGATGGGCCTGCTCAAGCTGGTGCTGTCCTTCGTCGGCGATGCGGTCACCCGCCATGTGCCGCGCGCCGCCCTGCTGGGCTCCATCGGCGGTGCGGCGTTGACCCTGCTCGGCTTCCTGCCGTTGATCGAAAGCATGCGCCAGCCGCTGGTCGGCCTGGTTACGCTGGGCGTGCTGCTGTACGTGCTGGTCGCGCGCGGCGTGGTGCCGCTACGCTTGCCGGGCGTGCTGTTCTCGCTGCTGGTTGGTGTTGCCCTGTACTACGGACTGGGCGCCGCTGGCGCCCTGACCGGCTTCCAATGGCCGCCTGCTATTTCTTTCGCTGTGGCTTTGCCGCTGCCCTCACTGGGCTTTGTCGAAGGCCTGCCGCTGACCGTGCCGTATCTGTCGTTGCTGCTGCCGTTCGGTCTGTTGATGGTGGTGGGCGGCATCAATGTGGCCGAGAGCGCGCGCGCTGCCGGTGATGACTACCGCACCCGCGACATCCTGCTGGTCGAGGCCATCGCCACGCTGATCGCTGGTGTCTGCGGCGGCGTCGCGCAGACCACCCCGTACATCGGCCAGCCGGCGTACAAGCGCTTGGGCGCACGCACTGGCTACACGCTGCTGACCGGTCTGTTCATCGGAATCGGCGGCGTGTTGGGCGTCGTCGCTGGGTTGGTGCAGTGGCTGCCGGTGGCGGTGCTGGCACCGATTATTGTTTTCGTCGGTCTGGACATCACCGTGCAAGCCTTCCAGCAGACCAAGCGCGAGCATCCGATCGCGGTGGCGCTGGCCTTCCTGCCGGCGATTGCCTACCTGATCAACATCAAGTTTGGCACCTGGGTGGCACCGGACGCGGCGGCAGCACTGTATGCGGCGGTCGACGGCCATGGCCTGTCGGATGTGGCCACGCTGCAGTTGCTGGGCAATGGTTTCATCATCAGTGCGATGATCTGGGCGGCGGCCTTGGTGGCCTTGATCGAGCGCCGTCCCGGCGTGGCGGTGAGCCTGCTGTTTGTGGCGGCGGTGTTGAGCGCGTTTGGCGTGATCCATTCCACCGATCCGCGCGGCGGCGTTTACCTGCCGTGGCAGATGGAAGGCCTGCGTCAGTCGATAACTTTGCAGGTGTCAGCTGCCTATGCGGTGCTGGCGGTCGTCATCGGCCTGATGTCGCTGCAGAAACAGCGTTGATGCACGAGGCTTGAACCGCCGGGGAACCCGGCGGGATAAACAGGGTCACACCATCACATGCAACGAAGGTGCAAGTGATGCAGAAGCGCAAAGCAGTGTGGCCCTGGGCAGTGGTTGGCGTCGTCGCGGTTGGCGGCGCTGCATGGTGGATGTTCCGTGATGATGTAGCGCAGCTGCGCCAGCCCGCAGTGGCAGCTGCGCCGCCGGTTGATAACGCGGCGGCACCGATAACTCTGCCGCAAGCGCCGGCCGAACAAGCCGCCGGTCCCAAATATCCGCTCGATGTCGCCGCCGATCCGGCCTTGCCTGCACTGGCAGATAGCGATGCCTCCAGCTGGCAGGCATTGAGCGGATTGTTCCCGGCAGAAGCCTTGGCCGTGCTGCTGCGCGAACAGCTGATCCAGCGCGTGGTGGTGCATGTGGACAACCTGACCCAGCCCAGCCTGCCAGGTGCGGCGATGGCAGTGCGGCCGTTACCGGGCGCGCTGCAGCTAGAGCAGGGCAGTGCTGGCGGTGAGCAGTTGGCAGCCGCCAATGCCGCGCGGTACGCGCCCTACGTGGAAGCCTTTACCCGCGCCGACGCGGGTGCCGTAGCGGCTGCCTACAAGCGCTTCTATCCCTTGCTGCAGCAGGCCTATCGCGACATCGGCCACCCCGACGGCCATTTCAATGACAGGTTGGTAGCGGTCATCGACCACCTGCTGCAGACCCCCGAGCCAGCCCGCCCGCTGGCAGTGGAGCCGGACGGCAAGGGCCGCTATCGCTTCGTCGATCCGGCCCTGCAATCGCTGTCGATCGGGCAGAAAGCCTTGCTGCGCATGGATGCCAGCCAGCAACAGGCGGTGAAGCAGCAGCTGCGGGCTTTGCGCGCGGCGATCACGCGCGGCTGAGCCGCGCCGCCGCTTGCGTTGGATCAAGGTTGCGGTGACGGCAGCTGGTGATACTGGAGCGGGATTGTGATTGCAGCTGAACAAGGGCGCTATTCACCCTTGAATCACGCCGTTGCAACCGCATCTGAATCAGTATCGCCAGCAATGCTGGCCTCCCAACTTTGAGGAAGAAGACCCATGCGGATGGATAAGCTCACCTCCAATTTCCAGAAAGCCTTGGCAGATGCCCAGTCGCTGGCGGTTGGCCGTGATAACAACATCATCGAGCCGGTGCATGTGCTCAGCGCGCTGCTCGATCAGCCCGGTGGCAGCAGCCGGCCCTTGCTGGCCCAGGCCGGCGTCAACGTGCCGGTGCTGCGCGAGCGGCTGACCGAGGCGCTGGATGCATTGCCCAAGGTGTCCGGCCAGGCCGGCAGCCTGTCGATGGGCAACGATCTCAATCGCCTGCTCAACAACACTGACAAGCTGGCCCAGCAGCACAACGACCAGTTCATCGCCAGCGAGTGGTTCCTGCTGGCGGCGGTGGACGATGGCGGCCCGGCCGGCATGGCCCTGCGTGCTGCTGGCGCTGACAAGAACAAAGTAAAAGCCGCGATCGACAAGCTGCGCGGCGGAGAAACCGTGCAAAGCGAAAACGCCGAAGAGCAGCGCCAGGCGCTGGAAAAATACACCATCGACCTGACCGCGCGTGCCGAAAGCGGCAAGCTCGACCCGGTGATTGGCCGCGACGAAGAAATCCGCCGCACCATCCAGGTGCTGCAGCGCCGTACCAAGAACAACCCGGTGCTGATCGGTGAACCCGGCGTGGGCAAGACCGCGATTGTCGAAGGCCTGGCCCAGCGCATCATCAACGACGAAGTGCCCGAGGGCCTGCGTGGCAAGCGCGTGCTCTCGTTGGATATGGGTGCGCTGATTGCCGGTGCCAAGTTCCGCGGCGAGTTCGAGGAGCGGCTGAAGGCTGTGCTCAATGATCTGTCCAAGAACGAAGGTCAGATCATCCTGTTCATCGACGAGCTGCACACCATGGTCGGCGCCGGCAAGGGCGAGGGCGCGATGGATGCGGGCAATATGCTCAAGCCGGCGCTTGCGCGCGGCGAGCTGCATTGCATCGGCGCTACCACGCTGGACGAATACCGCCAGTACATCGAGAAGGACGCTGCGCTGGAACGCCGCTTCCAGAAGGTGTTTGTCGGTGAGCCGACGGTCGAGGACACCATTGCCATCCTGCGTGGCCTGAAGGAACGCTACGCGGTGCACCATGGCGTGGAGATCACCGACCCGGCCGTGGTTGCTGCGGCGACGCTGTCGAACCGCTACATCACCGACCGCCAGCTACCGGACAAGGCCATCGACCTGATGGACGAGGCAGCCTCGCGCATCCGCATGGAGATCGACTCCAAGCCGGAGGAACTTGATCGTCTGGAGCGTCGTTTGATCCAGCTCAAGATCCAGCGCGAAATGCTGAAGAAGGAAAAGGATGACGCCTCGCGCAAGCGCCTGGCCGATCTGGAAGCCGACATTGACACGCTGGAGCGCGAGTTCTCCGACCTCAACGAAATCTGGAAGTCGGAGAAGGCTGCGCTGCAGGGCGCTACCAAGATCAAGGAGCAGGTCGAGAAGGCAAAACTTGATCTGGAAGCTGCGCAGCGCCGCCAGGACTTCGCCAAGATGAGCGAGATCCAGTACGGCCTGTTGCCGAACCTGGAAAAGCAGCTCGCTGCTGCGCAGGAAGTGGACCGCAAGGACTTCCGGCTGGTGCAGGACAAGGTGACCGACGAGGAAATCGCCGAGGTCGTCTCGCGCTGGACCGGTATTCCGGTCAGCAAGATGCTCGAAGGCGAGCGTGACAAGCTGCTGCGCATGGAAGACATGCTGCACAACCGCGTGGTTGGGCAGGAAGAAGCAATCCGCGTGGTCTCCGACGCGGTGCGGCGCTCGCGCGCTGGCCTGTCGGATCCGAATCGCCCGAGCGGCTCGTTCCTGTTCCTGGGCCCGACCGGTGTGGGCAAGACCGAGCTGACCAAGGCGCTGGCCGACTTCCTGTTCGACTCGCCGGACGCGATGGTGCGCATCGACATGAGTGAGTTCATGGAGAAGCACAGCGTGTCGCGCCTGATCGGCGCGCCCCCGGGTTATGTGGGCTACGAGGAAGGTGGCTACCTGACCGAAGCGGTGCGTCGTCGCCCGTACAGCGTGATCCTGCTGGACGAGGTGGAGAAGGCGCATCCGGATGTGTTCAACATCCTGCTACAGGTGCTGGACGATGGTCGTTTGACCGATGGACAGGGCCGCACGGTGGACTTCCGCAACACCGTCATCGTGATGACCTCGAACCTGGGCTCGCACCAGATCCAGGACATGAGCGGCGACGACAGCCCGGAAGCCTATACGCAGATGAAGGCCGCGGTGATGGGCGTGGTGCAGGCGCACTTCCGTCCGGAGTTCATCAACCGCCTGGACGACATCGTCGTGTTCCACCCGCTGGACAAGCAGCAGATCAAACAGATCGCACGCATCCAGATGCGTGGGCTGGAGAAGCGCCTGGGCGAGCGTGGCCTGAGCCTCGATGTGTCGGATTCGGCCTTCGATGTGTTGAGCAATGTCGGCTTCGATCCGGTGTATGGCGCACGTCCGTTGAAGCGTGCGATCCAGGCCCAGCTGGAGAATCCGTTGGCGCAGAAGATTCTGTCCGGCGAGTTCGTCAGCGGCGACACCATCAAGGTGGAAGCCGGTGGTGGTGGACATTTGCAGTTTGGCAAGGGCTGAGAGCCGGAGCCAACGCTTCAAAAGCTTCAAAAGCTTCAAAAGCTCTAAGAGCTGCCCTCACCCCAACCCCTCTCCCGCATGCGGGAGAGGGGCTAGGATCGTGTCGGCGGCTAGTGCATTAGCCCCTCTCCCGTTTACGGGAGAGGGGTTGGGGTGAGGGGAAGCTTCTAGCTGAAAATGCATCAGAAGATTCCATCCCCTCACAAGTAACCCCTGCAACCGTCCACCGGTTGCCATCCATCCTCGGCTATCGTCAGCGGTCACTCCTTAGCGAGCACTCCGATGACCGACCCGCAGTGGAAGCCTGAAACCATCGCCGTGCATGGCGGCTATTCCCCTGATCCGACCACCCGCGCAGTCGCGGTGCCGATCTACCAGACCGTTGCCTACGCCTTTGACGACACCCAGCACGGTGCCGATCTGTTCGACCTCAAGGTGCAGGGCAATATCTATACCCGCATCATGAACCCGACCACCGATGTGCTGGAGAAGCGCATCGCGGCCTTGGAAGGCGGCATCGGTGCGTTGGCGCTGGCCTCGGGCCAGGCCGCGATCACCTACGCCATCCAGACCATTGCCGAGGCCGGCGACAATATCCTGGCGTCCAGCGCGCTGTACGGCGGCACCTACAACCTGTTCGCGCATACGCTGCCGCAGTTCGGCATCCAGACCCGCTTTGCCGACTACCGCGATCCGCAGGCCTTTGCGGCCTTGATCGACGAGCGCACCAAGGCGGTGTTCGTCGAGTCGATCGGCAACCCGCGTGGCAACATCACCGATATCGAGGCCATCGCCAGGATCGCCCACGCCCATGGCGTGCCGGTGATCGTCGACAACACCGTGGCTACGCCGTATCTGCAGCGCTCGTTCGATTTCGGCGCCGATATCGTCGTGCACTCATTGACCAAGTATCTCGGCGGCCATGGCACCAGCCTTGGCGGCGCGATTGTCGATTCGGGTCGTTTCCCGTGGGCCGAGCACAAGGAGCGCTTCCCGCGCCTCAATACGCCGGATGTGAGTTACCACGGTGTGGTCTATACAGAAGCGCTTGGCCCGGCGGCCTTCATTGGCCGTGCGCGGGTGGTGCCGTTGCGCAACATGGGCGCGGCGATTTCGCCGTTCAACGCGTTCCAGATCCTGCAGGGTATCGAGACGCTGGCGCTGCGTATGGACCGGATCAACAGCAATACGCTGGCTGTGGCCAATTATCTGCAGAAGCACGCGAAAGTTGCCTGGGTGAACTACGCCGCATTGCCTGATCATCCGGAGCATGCGTTGGTGCAGAAGTATCTGCGCGGGCATGGCTCGGGTGTGTTGACGTTCGGCTTGCCGGGCGGGCGTGAGGCTGGGGCGCGCTTCCTGGATGCGCTGCAGTTGTTTACACGGTTGGTGAATCTGGGTGATGCCAAGTCCTTGGCTACGCATCCGGCGTCCACCACGCATCGGCAATTGGATGCGGCGGAGTTGGAGAAGGCGGGGGTGACGCTGGATACCGTGCGTCTGTCGGTGGGCATCGAACACATCGATGACTTGCTGGCGGATCTGGAGCAGGCGTTGGCTGGGGCTTGAGAGGCAGATCAAGAGCGGAGTCTGCTTGTTAGAAGCTTCCCCTCACCCCAACCCCTCTCCCGCAGGCGGGAGAGGGGCTCGCATTGCTTGCCCTCGTAGTGCACTAGCCCCTCTCCCGTTAACGGGAGAGGGGTTGGGGTGAGGGCAGCTTTCAGCTTTTACCAGGCAACCGTAAACCGCATGCCAATGTGCTTCGGCGCATCCAGCTCATCCACCACTGCTACCGCCAGATCCGCTGCGCTGATCGTGCCCGGGCCATCGCCAGTGCTCAGCGGCGTCTCGCTGCCAACCCGGTAGTTGCCGGTGCGCTCGGTCGCACTACCCGGATGGAACGCAACCGGCGGGCTCAGCTGGGTCCAATCCAACGACGTCTCATCGCGCAGCTCGGTCAGCGCATCACGGGCCGCGCTGGCGCCGGGATAGATCGCGGCCGGGAAGTTGGGTGAATCCACCAGCTGGGTACCGTCTGGCGCATACAGGCTGCCGGCGCCACCAATCACGATGTAACGCTTCACGCCCGCAGCCTTGGTGCCGGCGACGATCGCGCGGGTGCCGCGCAGGAACTCGTTGTACAGATCCGGGTTGGCCCAGCCGGCGTTATAGGCGCTGATCACCGCGTCGGCACCGGCAACGGCTGCCTGCACTTCATCGGCATTGAGCACATCAGCCTTGGCCACCTGCAGCTGCGGTCGGGCTTCCAGCTTGGCCGGGTCGCGGACCAGCGCGGTCACGTCATGGCCGCGGGCCAGCAGTTCGTCGAGTACGGCCTTGCCGACAAAGCCGGTGGCACCGATCAGGGCAACTTTCATGGGAACGTCCTTGGGGTGGGGAATGAGGCCAGTGTCCGCCGATAGCCGGGGCAGTGGCAGTCGCAAAAAATCACAACCACCTTGAAGCTGTGCTTCACAATGGAAGGACGGAGGTGTCCCTTGGATAGCGTCAAACGGATGGCCTTGTTTGCCCAGGTGGTGCAGCACGGTTCGATGAGTGCGGCGGCGCGGGCGCTGGGCATGAGTACCTCGGCGGTGAGTCAGCAGGTGCGCGCCCTGGAGCAGGACGCTGGCGTCGCCTTGCTGCACCGTTCGACGCGGCGCTTGGCACTGACCGATGTAGGCAGTCGCTACTACGCCGCCTGCGCGCGCCTGCTGGATGCAGCGGGCGAGGCCGAGGCAGAGCTCTCGGCGGCCCGGCAGGCACCCAGCGGTGAGTTGCGCCTGTCAGCGCCGTTGGGCATGGCCGCGCATATCGGGCCGGCCCTGGGTGCTTGGTTGCAGGACAACCCGCAGCTGCGCCTGCACCTGTTCTTTGACGATGGTTGGACCGATCTGTTGCAGGCGCGCATCGATGTAGCGCTGCGCTTCGGCCAGCTGCCGGACAGCGACTGGATGGCGCAACGCCTGGGCAGCCTGCAACGCTGGCCGTGCGCGGCACCGGCATGGCTGCAGCGGCACGGGCTACCCGGCGATCCGCTGCAGATACCCGCGGCCGAATGGCTGGGCATGCCGCAGGTGCCGGGACTGGTCTGGAGGCATCGCGAAAACGGCGAGGAGCGGTTGGTGCCCGCGCACCCGCGCATCGCCAGCCAGAACCAGCCGGCGGTGTTGCGCTTGTGCGAGGCCGGTCTGGGCGTGGCGGTGCTGACCTGTCTGGATGCCTCGCCCCTATTGGATGCAGGCAGCCTGCAGCGCTTGCTGCCGGAATGGGAGGTGCCGCCACTGCCGGCCTGGGCGGTTACTCCGCATCGACAGACCCAGCCAGCCAAGGTGCGCCAGGCCATCGACCTGCTGCAGGATTACCTGGCGCGCGTGCCGGGTGAGCCGGCAGCGACTGCGCAAGATCGGAACCGCGCGAGCTGAGCGGCGGCGTTGCAATGGCATCACCTTCCATGGAGACATCGCAATGAAAGCCAATGTCGCGCAGTTGCCACGCCTGGACCGGGTCATCGCCTGCCTGCAGCAAAGCATCGATGTCGGCGGGCCGTTGCCGGATCTGGATGCACTGGCTGCCATTGCCCATTACTCGCCGTTCCACTTCCATCGCGTGTACCGCGCGCTGACCGGCGAAACCATCGGCCGCACCGTGCAGCGGCTGCGCGTGGTCAAGGCCTTGCAGCGCTTGGCGCATAGCGATGCCAGTGTTACCGAGATCGCCTTGCTGGCCGGTTACGACACACCGCAAGCCTTGGCGCGGGTGCTGCGGGAGACGGTGGATGCCAGCGCCAGCGAGCTGCGGGGCGATCCCAAGCACTTGGCCGCCAGCATCGAGCAGTTGTCACGTCCATTGCCGCGAGCTGAAAAGTCCGCGCCACTGAGCGTGGAAGTCATCACGCTGGAACCATTCGAAGTGGTGGCGCTGCGTGCGCAGGGTGCCTTTGATGATCTGGATGGCGTGTTTGGTGAACTGTTCGGCTGGGCTGCGGAGCAGGGCCTGATCGAGCAGCTACAGCAGCTGATCGGCGTGCCGCTGGGCGATCACCGGGAAGTGCCTGCCGAAGAGCTGCTGTTTGATTGCGCACTCGCGCTGGATACCGAACTGCCGGCGCTGCCGGAATCACTGCAGCGCTTGGTCCTCGGTGGCGGCCGCATGGCGCGGCTGCGCCATGTCGGCAGTTACGCGCTGCTGGAAGACGCCACCGATCAGCTGCTGCGCGATTGGTTGCCGGGCAGTGGCCACGCCCTGCGTGATGCACCGCTGCATTACCACTTCCTGGACGACCCCGAAGAGGTACCCGAGGCCATCCTGCGCGCCGATATTTATGTGCCGCTGGCGGCCGGCTGAGGCATGCCCGGGCGCAGGCTGCGGTACGGCGGGGTGGACATGATCATCTCCGCCAGCGAATAGGCCAGCTCGCGCTCGGCCATCACCGTGCCATCGGCGCCATGGTCGAGCAGATGTTTGACCTCGGCGTCGCTGTGGGCGCGGGCGAGCAAGGTCAGATTGGGGTTGATCGCGCGCAGCTTGGCCAGCACTTCGCCTGACTCCAGTGGCTGTGGGATCGCCAGCACTGCAATCGTCGCGCGCTCTGGATGCGCTTCGGCCAGCACCTTGTCTGAGGCAGCACTGCCACGAATGCCGGGAATGCCTGCGGCGTGTGCGCGTTCTACGTGCTCGCGGTTGTCATCGATCACCAGCACTGGCACACCGCGGTCGCGCAGCACCTGCGCCAGCTCGCTGCCAACCCGGCCATAGCCGACCACGATGGCGTGGTCCTGCAGGTCCAGCGACGGGCCCGGTGGGATTTCGGGCACTTCCGGTACCGGCGTGGTTTCCTTATGGCGCGCCTGCCAGCGGTCGAGCAGGCCGAATACCACCGGGTTGAGCATGATCGACACCAGTGCACCGGCCAGTACCAGCGATTGCCCGGTCGGCGGCAGGATTTTCAGCGCCACACCGAGGCCGGCGATGATGAAAGCGAACTCGCCGATCTGCGCCAGCGACGCGGAAATGGTCAGCGCGGTGCTCTTGGAATGGCCGAACGCACGCACGATGAAGAAGGCTGCAGCCGACTTGCCGAACATGATGATCAGCACCGTTGCCAGCACCTGCCACGGATGCTCGACGATGATCATCGGGTTGAACAACATGCCGACCGAAACGAAGAACAGCACCGCGAACGCATCGCGCAGCGGCAGCGAATCGTGTGCCGCCTTATGGCTGAGCTCGGATTCGTTGAGCATCATGCCGGCGAAGAACGCGCCCAGTGCGAAGGACACGCCGAACAAGGCGGCAGCGCCGAACGCCACACCCAATGCAATTGCCAGCACGCACAGGGTGAACAACTCGCGCGAACCGGTGCCGGCCACTTTTTCCAGCACCCACGGAATGACACGGCGGCCGACCACCAGCATCACCGCCACGAACAGGCCCAACTGCACGAAGGTCCAGCCAATCGAGGCCAGCAGCCCGCCGATGGACAACTCCTTGCCGTTGGCCTCGGGGCCGAATACGTCGGCGATCACCGGCATCATCACCAGTGCCAGCACACAGGCCAGGTCTTCCACGATCAACCAGCCGACCGCGATCTTGCCGCGCGTGGTTTCCAGCAGGCGGCGCTCTTCCATCGCCCGCAGCAGCACCACGGTGGAGGCGGTGGCCAGCGAGAAACCAAAGATCACGCCATGCAGCACCGGCCAGCCCATCAACGTGGCCACGCCCCAGCCGAGCAGGGTGGCGACCAATATCTGGCCGATCGCGCCGGGGATGGCGATGGCCTTGACCGCCATCAGGTCCTTCAATGAGAAGTGCAGGCCAACCCCGAACATCAGCAGCATCACGCCGATTTCGGCCAGCTGGTTGGCCAGCGCCTGATCGGCGACAAAGCCCGGCGTGAACGGTCCCACGATGACACCGGCAACCAGATAGCCCACCAGCGGCGACAGCCGCAGTTTGTTGGCCAGGGCACCAAGCACGAAGGCCAGGCCCAAACCGATGGCAATCATGTTGATCAGGGCGGTGTCATGGTGCATCAGGGCTCGCTGGGTCGGGTGGGGGATGCCTCGATTCTAAAGGTGCTACCGGTGTACATGCGGCTAAATGCCGGAAATATCCGATATTTTTTTGGAATTGAGGGTTGCGGTGGCTCCCTTGAAGGCCGCTCGCGCTGCGCCCTTCATGCTGCACGAGCGGCCTGCCATGGCTTCCTGGCCAGCACCGTGACAGCCGCCAACGCGGCAAACAACCAGCCACTCCAGATGATTCCGTTTATCCCCAAGGCGCCGATGAGGCTGCCGCCGAGCGCGGCGCCGAGCACCACACCGAGGTTGGCGGCGGAAACATACAGGCTGGTGGCGAACTCGGGTGCCTCGGGCGCGGCCGAGCTCATCCACATCTGGCTGACGATCAACCCGCTGGCGTGGGCTGCGCCCCATAGCAGGCAGATCGGCAGCATGCCTGCCAGCGCCGGTGAGGCGAAGCGCAGCAGTAGCGCATAGGCCGCCGCCAGCAGCACCGGGTATGCCAGCACGGTCCAACCGAGCTGGCGGTCCAAGGCGCGGCCTGCCAACAGGTTGCCGAGTACGCCGCCCACACCGAAGACGCCGAGCAGCAGGCTGATCGCCTCGCCGTCCAGCCGGGCTTGGCGGGCAAGGTATTCGGCCGCGTAGCTATAGACCGAGAACATCGCGGCGAACACGCACACCGCTGTTGCGATCGACAGCCACACCTTGCTCCGGCGCAGCACCGCCAGCGGATCGATGATCGTCGTTCGCGTTGTTCCGCGCCCATCAGGCAGCTTGATCCACAGACCGATGGCGGCCGCCAGATTCACCGTCGCGCAGAACAGGAACGGGGCCTCATAGGACAAGGCTGCTCCGACCCAGCTTGCCACCGGCACGCCCAGCACTAAGCCCAATGTGGTGCCGGAGAAGGCCAGCGCGGTGGCATGCGCCGCCCGTTGTGGCGGGTAGAGCGCGATAGCGGAGGCAAAGGCCATCGAGAAGAACACCGGGTGCAGCAGGGCAGAGGGCACACGCAACGCCATCAATACCGCGAAGCTGGGTGCCCAGGCTGACAGCAGGCTGCACAGGCTGAAGACCAGCAAGGACGCCACCAACACCTTGCGGCGGTCGAAGCGACCAAACCACAGCACCAGCGCAGGCCCGCACAATGCAACCACCGCTGCGAACAGCGCGACCAGCCAACCGGCCTGGGCGACGCTGATGCCATGGCGCTGGATGATGGCAGGCAGGATGCCGACCACACTGAACTCGACGGCATAAAGCCCGAACAGCCCCAAGGCAATGAAGAACAGCGCACTGGACCTGTTCATGGCTGCGCCTCGCTGCGGCCACCCAGCGCCGCCTTGGCTGCTGCAAACCCATGCTGTTTGGCAAGCCAGACCACCACCAGCGTTGCCAGCAACAGCACCAGTAGCACCGGGGCGAAGGCGCTGACGCCCCATCGGCCAAGCAGCGCACCGCCGATGATGCCGCCACCGGCGATTGACGCGTTCCAGGCGGTGACCAGCATGGATTGGGCGACATCGGCCGCGTCCCCGGCGGCCTTTGCCAAAGCCGTCTGGAACAGGGTCGCAGCGCCGCCGAAGGCAATACCCCAGACCGCCACTGCGGCGTAGACCACAAGCGGCGTCTCACTGGCCAGCCCGAGAGCGAGTGCGGCCGCGCCGAACAGTACGGTGCTGGCAAGCGTCAACGCACGCAGGTGTTGATCGACCAGCACGCCGACGATCCAGATGCCCAGCAGTGAGGTCATGCCGAACACCAGCAGCACCAGGTCGGTGCGCCCGCCCATGCCGGCAGCGCTCAGGAATGGCGCGATGTAGGTGTAAAGAATGTTGTGGGCCAGCACGAAGCCCAGCACCACGAGCAGCACCGGACGAACACCGGCGATGAAGAACACCTGCCGCAGCGGCAGCTGCCGGCTTGCCGACTGACCTGCGAAGTCCGGCACCTTGAACCGCACCCACAGCATCAGCGCCAACGCCAATAGGCTCATCGTGCCAAAACAGATGCGCCAGCCCAGCAGGTTGCCGAACAAGGTGCCGGCCGGCACGCCCAGCGACAGCGCCAGCGGCGTGCCCACCATTGCGATGGCAATCGCCTTGCCTTGTTGATGCGCGGGCACCATGCGCGCCGCATAGCCCGCCAGCAAGGCCCACAGCAGACCGGCGGAAACACCGGCGAGAAAGCGGGCCAGCATCGTCAGCGTGTAGCTGCTGGAGAAGGTGGTGACCGTATTGGCAATGGCGAAGCCAGCTATTGCCGCCAGCAGCAGCGGGCGACGGCGTACACCTTGGGTGGCGCTGGTCAGTGGAATCGCCGCCAGCAGCGAGCCGATCGCGTAGACCGTCACGGTCTGTCCTATCCATGCTTCGGACACGGCAAGGCCGCGCGCCATCTGCGGTAGCAGGCCAGCGGGCAATGCTTCGGTGAGGATGGTGATGAAGCCAGCCATGGCCAATGCGAGCAGTGCACCAAGGGGCAAACGTTCAGAGGCTGCGGCGCGCATCAGTGCAGCTCCACTGCAGCGTAAACCGCGTCGCGCAGGTCAGTGACGAAGCGACCGGACATGCCTTCGTACAGCGTATTGGTGAAGGCGACCACGCTCAGGCCCTGTGCCCTGTCCACAAACCAGGAATGACCGTAGGCGCCGCCCCAACGCCAGGTGCCTGGCGATTCCGGTGTGGCGGCAAGCACTGGGTCGCGCAGGACGGAGAAGCCGAGGCCGAAGCCGAAACCCGGTGCGCTGGGCAGCTCCAGCCCAGCGGTCTGGTCACTCCCCATCTCAGCGATCAGTTCGGCAGGCAGCAACCCATTGCCGCCAACGCGCAGTGTTTCCAGCAAACGCAGCAGGTCACCGGCAGTGCCAGCCATGCCCGCGCCAGCCGAGGGGAAGGCATGCGCATCGAAGATGCGTGCCGGGCTGTAGCTGATGCCGATGGCGCCATCGAACGGCGAAACAATCTCGCCCTCGCTGAGCAGGTGTGGCTGCGCTGCATCGCTTACATAGGCGCTTGCCACGCGCTGGGAATCACCGGCGACGAAGCCGGTATCGCTCATCCCCAGCGGACCGGTTAGCAGTTGCTGCACGGCCTGCTGCAGCGGCGTGCCGTGGATGCGTTCGATCAAGGCACCCAGCACATCGGTCGCCAGCGAGTAGCCCCAGGCGCTGCCGGGTTGGTAGAGCAGCGATACTCCGGCGAGGCGGCGCAGGTTTTCCTGCAGGCTGATGCCGGAGGCATCCATGCCGTCGGAGACGCCTGCCCGGGCATACGGACCGTCAGCATCGGGCTCGAAGAAACGGTAACCAAGGCCTGCGGTGTGGCTGAGCAGTTGCCGTGCGCTGATCCGTGCCGGGCGACCGTCGGCCAAGCGTGGCTGGAATTCCGGCAGCCAGTGTTCGATGCCTGCGTCCAGCTCGAGTTTGCCCTGTGCCACCAGCACCATGGCTGCGGTGGAGACGATCGGCTTGCTGACCGAAGCCAGCCGGAACACGGTGTTCACACTCATCGGGCGCGCGCTGGCGCGGTCGGCGAGGCCGCTGGCCTGGCGGTGGATCAACTCGCCGTCACGGGCGACCAGCACCACCGTGCCGACCAGACGCTGTTGGTCCAATGCCTGCTGCACGACGGTCTGGATGGGTGCCAAAACCGGATCAGGCATGGCACGTGGGGGTATGGGAAACGTGGGGGTCGTCATCGCGGTTGGCTCGCTTGAATGGGCAGGCCGTGACGATAGAAATCCAGCGATTGAAGAAAAAGCAGGCTGCAGTTCCGTGATGCGCGGAATAAAATGTCCGCAATCAAACGGAAGGCGGATCATGGACAGCCTCAACGGCTTCGTGGTGTTTGTGCAGGTGGCTGAAACGCGCAGCTTCGTCGCGGCCGGGCGTGAGTTGGGGGTGTCGGCCTCGGCGATCGGCAAGAGTGTTGCGCGGCTGGAAGAGAAGCTGGGTGTGCGTCTGTTTCACCGCAGCACCCGCAGCGTGACCCTCACCGCTGAAGGCACGCTGTTCCTGGAGCGCAGCCGTCGCATCCTGGCCGAGATTGATGCCGCAGAGCTGGAACTGTCGCAGGCCAGCGCGGCGCCACGCGGACGCCTGCGGGTGAGCCTGCCGTTGGTCAGTTCGTTGATGCTGCCGGTGCTGGGCGAGTTCATGCGCGCGTATCCGCAGATCGAGCTGGACCTGGACTTCACCGACCGCATGGTCGATGTCATCGAGGAAGGCTTCGATGCGGTGGTGCGCACCGGTGAACCGGCCGACTCGCGTCTGTCGGCGCGCCGTCTGGGTAGCTTTCATATGCGGCTGGTGGCGTCGCCAGAGTACCTGGCGCGCCGCGGCGTGCCGCAGACGCCGGCCGATCTCGAGCAGCACAGCTGCCTGCACTATCGCTTCCCCAACAGCGGCAAGCTGGAAAGCTGGGTGCTGCGGCGCGCAGCCGGCGAGACCGAGCTGCAACTGCCGACTTCGATGATCTGCAACAACATCGAGACGCGCGTGTGCTTCGCGCTGCGCGGCCTGGGGATTGCCTACCTGCCGGATTTCGCCATCCGCGAGCCGCTGGCCGCGGGGCTGCTGCAGCCGATCCTGGTCGATCAGGTGGGTGGAGCTGGTGTTTTCAACGTGCTGTGGCCGGCCAGCAAATACCCGTCGCCGAAGGTGCGGGCACTGGTGGATTTCCTCTGCGCGAAGGTGTTTCCGGAAGCTGCCTGAGGCAGTGCTTGCGCTGCAACGCGTTGTGGCCGGGCAACGGCAATCCAGTGCAAAGAAGGTGCCCCGGTTTCCCAGGGCATCTTCCTTTCACGACATCGAACCGGTTTTACCAGGTGTAGCTGATACGGCCGTAGACGTAAGCGCCGTTGAAGCCATACGGGGAGTAGTTGCTGTACGGCAGCATGCCCCAGGTCGAGTTCTGCAGATCGGCAGTGCGGTCCGGGTACTGGTCCAGCAGGTTGTCGGCACCCAGGGTCAGCTTCCAGTTTTCGCTGGGCTTGAAGCTGGCCGAGGCATCCACCACCCAGCTGGCGTCGTAGGTCTGGTCGCGGGTAGCAGTGGCCGAGTTGCGCACGGTGAAGCTGCCGTAGCGGGTGGCCGACAGGCCCAGTTCCCAGCGGTCCGAGCGCCAGGTGCCGCTGACGATGGCCTTGTCACGCGGGAAGCTGTCCTCGATGCGGCCGATTTCGTCGCGACCGATCAGCGACTGGGTGATGCCCAGGCTGCCGAACACCGCCGGCGAGGCGATGAACTTCTTCACCTCGGTTTCGTTGTAGCTGTAGGCAGCGGTCAGCTCCAGATTGCTGGCGGTGAACGGGATGGTGTAGCTGGAGACCGCATCAACACCGCGGGTGCGGGTGTCCACGCCATTGGTGAAGTAGGAGAACGCGGTGACCTGCGGCAGCCCAAGGCCGGCCAGCAGCGCATTGGCAGCAGCGTTGGTGGTGATGTTGGTGGACAGCGCGATGCGATCGTCGATATCGATCTGGTAGGCATCGACGGTCAGATACAGGCGATCAACCGGCTGCAACACCAGGCCCAGGCTGTAGGAAGTGGAGCTTTCGGCCTTCAGCGGGCTGGCGCCCAGCGCCTGTGCGGCAAGGCTGGTGGTGGGGAAGGTGCCGCGGTCAACGAAGGCACCGTTGATGATGGTGCTGGTCACCGCCTGGTAGCTCTGCTGGGCCAGCGACGGGGCGCGGAAGCCGCTGGAAGCGGTAGCACGCAGCGCGACCTTGTCGGTGAAGGCGTAGCGCGCCGACAGCTTGCCGGAGAACTTGTCGCCGAAGTCCGAGTAGTCCTCGTAGCGACCGGTCAGGCCGGCGGAGAACTTTTCGGTCAGGTCGGCTTCCAGGCCAGCATAGACAGCATAGTTGTGGCGGTCGTTATGCACTTCGTTGGTCGGGGTGAAACCACCGAAACCCTGCGCGCCGCTGCCGGTATAGGAGTTCAGCTCACCTGCTTCCTGTTCCCACTTCTCGCGACGGTACTCACCACCGAAGGACAGCGTGACCGGGTAGGCCAGGCCCCAATCCAGCGACTTGGTGATGTCGGCGTTGAAGATGTCCTGCTGGTACTTCAGCGTGCCGTCGTAGAACGAGGTCGGGCTGTTCACGCCCAGGCTGTAATTGATGCTGTTGCGGGTGTGGAAATCCAGGGTGTTTTCACCATGGTTGACGCTGACATCCCAGGTCCAGCCGCTCTCGGTATTGCCCTTGACGCCGGCCACCAGCGAGCGGTCCTTGGAGTACTGGTTGATCTGCGGCACGTAGCCGTCCGGGTAGGTCTGCGCCAGCAGCGCGGTCTGGCCGCTGTGGTTGGGCGAGCGGTAGAACGCAAACGAGGTGATGTCGCGGTTGCTCAGCAGCGCGCTGGCGTAGGCGCTGATGTTGTCGCTGAAGTTGAAGCCGGCATTGACCGAGGCTGCGGTGGCATCCACGCGCGGGTCGCCGACCACGAAGGTCTTTTCACCGATGGACGGGAAGTTGCCGGTGTTCGGCGTGGTGCCGCGGTAAGGACCGGCGCGGTTGCTCTCGTCCTGCTGGCTGACCTGGCCGGCGAAATGCACGCTGCCACGGCCATCGGCAAAGCTGACGCCGGTGTCGCCGGAGAGCTGGTACTTGTTGCCGTCACCGGCCGAGTACTGGCCGTAATCCACGGCGAGGCTGCCGCCCTTGCCGCTGCCCTTGAGCACGATGTTGACCACGCCGGCGATGGCGTCCGAGCCGTACTGGGCGGAGGCGCCGTCACGCAGCACTTCCACGCGCTCGATGGCGGCGATCGGAATGGCATTGATGTCCACCGCCGAAGAACCGCGGCCGATGCTGCCGTTGACGTTGATCATCGCCGAGGTGTGGCGGCGCTTGCCGTTGACCAGCACCAGCACCTGGTCAGGCGAGAGGCCGCGCAGCTGCGCCGGGCGGATGCCGCTGGTGCCGTCGGTCAGGGCAGGGCGCGGGAAGTTCAGCGAAGGCAGGGCGCGCGACAGCGCGGTGGCCAACTCACCGGTGCCGGTGGACTGCAGCGCCTCCGGGGTAATGATGTCGATAGGCGACTGCGACTCGGCCACGGTGCGGTCGGCGACGCGGGTACCGGTAACGATCACGGTATCCAGGGTATTGGCGGTCTGGGCCAGGGCGGGCAGGGCCGGGGCGCCAAGGGCGATGGCAATGGCGACGGCTAGGGTGCTGGACTTGCGGTTCATCAGGTTGCAGCTCCGGTATTGAGTGGCGGCATCGGCGGCGCGTGGGGTTCGCGGCTGTTGCGGTGCGCCATTAACGAATTAATGGAATTTTTACCTCGTGTCAAACCGGATGGCGCAGCTAAATTGTTGCTTTTGAAAGCTTTTTCAGTTCAGCAAAGGCGATTTGGCATTGCGAGTACTTGCTCCCCGTCAGGCAACGCCGTTCAGGCGCGTGCGATAACAGGAGGTGAGTCAAGTATTGGTTAACGTTAGAATTGCGTCGCAGGAATGCTGCTCACATGCACATTCCTTTTCGTTATAACGGACCTATTCATGATTTCCCTTCGTAATTTCGCCCTTCGCCGGGGCGAGCGCCTGCTGTTGTCCAACGTAGACCTCACCCTGCATGCCGGCTATCGCGTAGGCGTGGTGGGCCGTAATGGCGCAGGTAAATCCAGCCTGTTTGCTGCCGTGCGTGGTGAACTGGAAGCCGACAAGGGCGACGTGTCGCTGCCTGGCAAGATCCGCATCGCCGACGTCGCCCAGGAAACCCCTGCGCTGACCGACCGCGCCATCGACTATGTGCTCGGCGGTGACGACGTGGTCGCCGCGGTGCTGCAGGAAGCCGCCGCCGCTGCTGCGCGCGAAGACTGGGAAGCCGTCGCCAACGCGCACCAGAAGATGGGCGAGCTCAATGCCTATGACGCCGAAGCCCGTGCAGGCAAGCTGCTGCATGGTTTGGGTTTCCCGGCCAACACCCACGAGCGTCCAGTTGCGGCGTTCTCCGGTGGCTGGCGTGCGCGCTTGAACCTTGCCCGCGCGCTGATGATGCCCAGCGACCTGTTGCTGCTCGACGAACCGACCAACCACTTGGATCTGGACGCCGTGTACTGGCTCGAACAGTGGCTGCTGAAGTACCCGGGCACGCTGCTGCTGATCTCGCATGACCGCGAGTTCCTCGACAACGTCGCCACGCATACCCTGCACCTGCACAGCGGCACCGCCAAGCTCTACCCGGGTGGTTACACCGACTTCGAGCGCCAGCGTGCCGAGCACCTGCGCCAGCAGCAGATCACGCACGAGAAGGAACAGGCCGAGCGCGCGCACCTGCAGAGCTTCATCGATCGCTTCAAGGCGCAGGCCAGCAAGGCCACCCAGGCGCAGAGCCGCATGAAGCGTCTGGCCAAGATGGCAGGCACCGAAGCGGTGCGCGCCGAGCGCGAGTTCCGCATCGAGTTCTCGCCGCCGGCCAAGCTGCCGTTCTCGCTGATCCGCCTCAACGACGTCACCGCTGGCTACGGTCCGGACGCGGTGATCCTGGACAACGTCGGCTTCGGTCTGGAAGCAGGCCAGCGTGTCGGCCTGCTTGGCCCGAACGGTGCCGGTAAGACCACGCTGGTGAAATCACTGGTTGGCGACCTGCCGTTGCTGGCAGGTGACCGCATGGCCCACCCGGATCTGCAGATTGGTTACTTCGCCCAGCACACGGTGGAATCGCTGCACGCCGGCATGACGCCGATGGATCACTTCCGCGAGATCGCCCCGGACGGTGTGAACCAGTCGTTCCGCGACTTCCTCGGCAAGTGGAACTTCGCGGGCGATCGCGCATTCGAGACCGTGGATGGTTTCTCCGGTGGTGAGCGTGCGCGTCTGGCGCTGGCCTTGATTGCCTGGCAGCAGCCGAACGTGCTGCTGCTCGACGAACCGACCAACCACCTTGATCTGGAAATGCGCGAGGCGCTGGCCGAAGCACTGGCCGTGTTTGAAGGCGCAATCGTGATGGTTTCGCATGACCGCCATCTGATTGGCCTGGTCTGCGATACGTTCTGGCGTGTAGCCGATGGTGTGGTTGAGCCGTTTGCAGGCGATCTGGACGAGTACGCACAGTGGTTGCGCACCCGCGCCAGCGCACAGGGTTCACGCAACAAGAGCGACCGTCAGGAGAAGCCGGCAGCTATCGCACCGGTTGCACAGGTGGCACCGGTCAAGCCAACTTCGAACAAGAAGCCGATCAATCCACACAAGCTGGAAGCGGCCGAGAAGAAGGTCGAGCAGCTGGGTGAATCGCTGGCTGAAGTGGATGCGCAGCTGGCTGATTCGGCCAACTACGCCGACGCGGCGAAGATGGCCCGGCTGGGCGGCGAGCGTGAAGTGCTGGCGCAGCAGCTGGAGCAGGCTGAAGCGACCTGGATGGAGATGCTGGAAGACTGAGCCTTGTAGGAGCGGCGTCAGCCGCGAAGCTGACAATGCCGGTAATGTCCCTGTAGAGCCGAGATCCTATGTTCGCGGTCAAGCCTGCTGGAAGCAGGCTTGACCTACTCTCAGCATGGTCGGATCGAAATCCCGGCCGCTCTTGAAGACACCCCACGCGA
>NZ_JBRREB010000047.1:0-37226 GCF_056759995.1 Stenotrophomonas sp. STEN030
CAAAAGCCAAAAGCCAAAAGCCAAAAGCCAAAAGCCAAAAGCCAAAAGCCAAAGCATCGGGTTACTGCGGCGCTACTTGGAATGCCCCTGCCGAACATGGTTCGGCACTACGGGTTCGCGGGGCTTTGTTGGTGAACCGTCACGAAAACTGTCGGAAACTCAAAGACTGGCGGTTACCGACGATGCACAGTGGCCATTGTCATCGGCTTGCTCGAACCAGGTATTCACTGCACTGGATAGACGATCCAGGCGCATCGGTAAGCTCAGATGATCTTCCGCAGGGACTTCCAGATAGCGCGCACGCGGTGCCGCCGCAGCCAATGCGCGCCCCTGTGCGACCGGAATGTGCTCGTCATCGCGACCGTGTATCAACAGCACGCAGGCTGGGACCTGTGCCAAGGCCTGGCCGACGTCGACTTTGTCCAGGTTGATGCCCAGTTTGCGATCGGTGGTGGCGATGGCCTCATCCAGACCCCGGCCACCGTATTGCCAGCGCGCCAGCGGCAAGGCGACATAGTCGCTCCAACGTTCCGGTGGCTTGGCAAGCATGTGCGGCACCATCGTGCGAATGGCTTCGCCGGCGTTATCGAACGATTCCATCGCTACGACGCTGCGCAGCTGCGGGCCCAGTTCGCGGGCGGCAAAGATCGCGGTAGCGGCGCCATAGGAGACACCTAGCAGATGCACCGGGCCGCTGATCTGGTCTTCGCGCCTCAGAGCTTTCAAAGCCGCAACAACGTCTTCGCCTTCGCGGGTGCCATAGCCGGAAAGTGCATGGCCAGAACGACCGTGGTTGCGCAGATCCAGCGCGATGGTGCGGTAACCCTGTTGTGCCAATTCCAGCGACCATGGCATCAACGAGCCACCATCCATCATCCAGCCATGCAGCAGGATTACGGTGCCGCGTGGCTGAGTGCGGTTCTCGATGCTTGGCGCCGATGCTTCCAGCGAAAATTCCGGAAAGCGTTGGCCCTTGCCCAGATAGCGGTAATCCAGCTGGTAGTCGCCCGGCTCGAATGACACCCAGTGGAGGGCGACGCCATCGCTGCCGACAACGCTTCCCTGCTGATGTGGCAGGCGGGCGAGCAGGGCGTCGATGCGTTCGGTGGGGACCAGCGGTGATGTGCCGCCAGGCGCAGCCAGTCGCTCACTGAGCGACAGCGGGGGAACGGGAGAGGAGAGGGCAAAGCCGGCCAGCATCACGCAGACGCCAGCCAGCGCCAGCGAACGAAGCATGGCGGGAACCGGATTGGGGAGCCTGCCACGGTAGTCACAATGCGGCGCTGCATCTACCGCGGGGCGATTACAGACAGATGACCGTTGTGTGGTGTTTGGGTTGCGGTTAGTTCCGCTCCCGATCAGGTGCCCGGTCAACAGCGGGCGGTATGACAGACCAGCGCCCTTGTTTGTGGGAGCGGCGTAAGCCGCGAAGCAGATCAAGGCTCCGCTATCTGCAATAGGGAGTTGCAGTTTATGCGGTCAAAGCGAGTGCGCTTGCGAGTGCTTGTAGGAGCGGCGTGAGCCGCGAAGCAGACGATGCGTTCGCTACATATGGGTTGGCAATCGCAGTTTTTTGTGTGTGATCGGAGCAACGCCGCCTGCGGCCGATGGCCGCCCCGCTACCGCAAAGAAGCGAGAAGCTGCCCTCACCCCAACCCCTCTCCCGCACGCGGGAGAGGGGCTTCAAGCAAAGCGTCGTTGATTGCTGGCGGTGTTATCGCCAGCCAACGCTGTTGTTACCTGGATCAGAAGCGCTGCTGGTATTTCATGTACATGAAACGACCGATGTCGAAGCCACCGTAGTAGGTGAAGCTGCTGTTCGGCTGGCTGTACATGATCGGACCTTCATGTTTGAACACGTTGTTGAGGCCCAGCGACACGGTGCCGTTCCACGGCATGGCATAACGCACCTGCAGGTCGTGGAAGGTGTTGGAGCCCAGCTTGCGGCTCGGCTGCATGTCGGTGTACGGCGACTGGAAGTCCGGGATGTTGCACTCCGGGCCATCGTCCAGATCGTAGGAGCACTTTTCCTTCATGCTGGAGTAGTAACGGGTGGTCCAGCTCGCGCCGAAGTTGCCGTTCTGCCAATCCAGCGTCAGGTTGGAGCGCACGCGGAAGTTGCCTTCCCAGCCGGTGAACTCTTCGACCGGTGTGGTGTCGACGTTGTCGCTCTTGCGCGACAGGTAGTCCACATACGTGGTGTTCCAGCGCAGCGACAGCTGGCCGTGCGCCATTTCCGGCAGACGGTAGCGGACGCCGAGGTCGTAACCAGCGGTTTCCTGATAACCGGCGTTGTTCAACGAACGGTTCATGCCGCTGACCTGGCCCTTGTTGGTGCCGGAGCTGTAGCGGGTGAAGCGGTCGCAGGCGGAGGCAATGCCCTGCACATAGCACTGGTTGAGGATGTCAGTAGCCGATTCGCCAACAATGACGTTGTCGATGCGGATCTTCCACCAGTCCAGGCTCAGGTCCAGGCCGGTGACGAAGTCCGGGCTGTAGACCAGGCCGACGGTCCAGGTCTTGGCGGTTTCCGGGTTCAGCGCGGCGTTGGAGCCCGAGGTGAAGTCGGTGACGGCCTGTACGCCGGAGGTGGTGGCCAGTTCGCCGTCGCCGGTCTTCTGGCGGAAGTCGGCACCCAGGCCGGCAGCGCTGCAGCGTGCAGCCACTTCGGCATTGCGTGCGGCTGCACCGAACGAACGATCGCAGGGATCGGTGACGCGGTCACGGGTGGTGACGGTGCCGCCGTACAGATCGTCAACAGTAGGTGCACGGAAACCGGTGCCGTAGGTGGCGCGCACCAGCAAGGTGTCGATCGGCTTCCACTTCAGGCCGAACTTGCCATTGGTGGTGCCACCGAAGTTGTTGTAGTCCGAGTAACGGCCGGCCAGGTCCAGCGACAGTTCACGCACGAACGGCAGGTCAGCCAGCAACGGCACCTGCACTTCCAGGTAAACCTCATCCAGCTTGTAGTCGCCACGCGTCGGCGCGCCAGTGGTGCCGGCGATCTGGCCGTTCTGCACCATCAGGTCCGGCGTGTAGCTGGCTTCTTCGCTGCGATGTTCAACGCCCATCGCGGCCATGATGTCACCTGCTGGCAGGCTCGCCAGCGAGCCGGAGATGTTGGCGCTGACCACCTTGGTGGTGCTGCGGATCTCGTCGCTGAAGCGGGTGAAGATGTAATCGCGCACCGCCTTGTCGCTGAGCGAGCCGGGGGTGTTGCTGCCTGCCGGTGCTAGCGGATTCCACGGCACGCAGCCTTCGATCACGTTGCCGACGCTGCCGCATCGGGCCACGCCGCCGGCATCGATGAAGGACGGACCGACGGCCAGGTTGACGTTCGGCTGGTACATGCTCTGAAGGGTGCGACGCTCGCCTTCATTGCGGTTGAACATATAGCTCACGTTCCAGTCCCAGAACCGCGAACCGGTCTCGAAGCTGCCTTCCAGGCCGACGCTAGCGCGCTTGGTGGTCAGCGCGTTGTTGGTCACACGCGGGTATTCCTCGGTGCGACGCGAGAACAGCACGTCCTTGCCCCAATGGTTGAACGCGCTATCTGCCGAGAGTGCGGCACGCGCGCCGCTGGCTGCCTGCGCAGCCGACACCGAGTACGGATAACCGGCAAGTTGCTTGACCGACTCACGCTCGCTGTACAGAACGTCGGCTACAACGCGCAGATCATCGGTGATCTGGAAACCACCATTGGCGAAGACCGACTTGCGCTCCAGCGAGGAGAGCAGGGTCATGTTGGTCTTGGTGTTGGCGTAGGTCGCCGGGTCGCGTGGCTTGAAGTTGGCCACATTGGACGGATCGCCGCCGGGGCCGACGCTGAGCGTCTTGCCGTCAACGGTGACCGAGCCCCATTCGGTGGTGCCATTGAGGCCATCACCGGGGTGGTAGGGGCCGTTGGGGTAGGCGGTGAACTCACGCGCGCCGCCCAGTACCGGGTCTTCCTCGGACTTTTCGGCGCCGATGCTGAACCAGCCGCGGTCGAAGGTCTTGCCGAAGTTAGCGCTGTAGGAGCGCTTCTGACCGTCGCCTTCGCCGTACTGGCCGACATAGGCGCTGGCGTTGCCGCCATCGAAGTTCTTGCGGGTAATGATGTTGACCACACCTGCAATAGCGTCCGAGCCGTACAGTGCCGAGGCACCGTCGGTCAGCACTTCGACGCGCTCGACGATGGCCGAGGGGATCGAGCCGACGTCGGAGAAGCCACCGGCGCTGACGCCCATGCGGCGGCCGTCGATCAGCACCAGGGTGCGCTCCGGGCCAAGGTTGCGCAGGCTGACGTACATGCCGCCGTAGTCGCGGCCAGAGGACAGTGCCGAGGCGCGGCTCAGCGACGGCGCGCCGGCAGCAGTGACGTCCTGCAGGATGTCGGCGACGTTGACGTAGCCCTTCTTCTCGATTTCCGCACGGCTCAAGGCGATGACCGGCTGTGCGGTTTCAACGCTGGCTTGGCGGATACGCGAACCGGTGATCTCGACACGGTCCAGCGTGGTGGTGGTTTCGTTTGCGTCCTGTGCGAACGCGGTGAGGCTGCAGCTGCCGAGCAACGCGAGGGTGATCGCGGAGCACAGCGGGGTCGACTTCAAATACATCGCTTTCGGTTTTCCTTTATACCAACTACAAAAAAAGCGCCCTTGTGGGGCGCCATCACAGATGCATCACCGTTGGGGGAGGGACGCAGCATCTGCCATCACAGCTCCGCTGGCCGCCGGGACTTGGGCGGGCGCGCATGATGACCGAAACCGATGGCTGCGTGAAGGTAGACTTTCCGCCAACCCACCTGCGCGTAGGCAGGTGGGTTGCTGAGCCGGCGAGCAGCGCCGTGTTGTATCAGGTCTCGCGCAAGGCGGTGGTGATCGGCAAACGCGCTGCGCGCAATGCCGGGAACAGGCCGCCAATCAAGCCAATTCCCAATGCCCACTTCAAACCGCTCCACAGCAAAGGTGGCGAGACCTTGAACTGGAACACCACTTGGCTGAAGTTGTTGCCCAAAGTGGATACGGTGAAGTTGTTGAACGCCAACCACGCAACTACACCGCCGAGCAGGCCACCGAGCAGCGCGAGCAACATGGTTTCCAGCATCACCGCGGTAACCACCGGTACGCCGCGGAAGCCGATTGCGCGCAGCGTGGCGATCTCCCGCGCACGTGTGGCGACGGCGGCATACATGGTGTTGAGTGCGCCGAACACCGCACCAACGGCCATGATCGCGCCGATCACCGTGCCCAGTATCTTGAGCAGCTTGTTCAAGCCGCCGCCCTGCTTGCTGTAGTACTCGGCAGTGGTTTCCACATCAAGTTTGAGGCGTGGATCACTGCCGACGGCCGCCTTGAAGGCCTCAAAGCCATGCTTGCCCTCGGTACGCACGCTGATCGACTGCCAAGCGCTGCGGTTGTAGGTGGTTGCCAGTGTCTGTGCATCGGTCCACAACTCCGAATCATGCGCATCGCCGGATTCAAAGATGCCCACCACCGTCCATGCTTGGTTGCCCAGCATCAATTCCTTGCCAACTTCCAGGCCCTGGAACTGCTTCTGCGCACCGCGACCGGCGACGATCTCGCGCAGGCCGGCACCAAACTTGCGGCCCTCTACCAGCTTTACCTTGTCGTGCACCGCCCACGCCTGCTCGCCGACACCGCGGAACTGCGCGTTGACATCGGTGCCGTCGCCGCGCGAGGTGAGGTTGACTACCTGAGAGACTTCGGCCGACACCAATGGCCGTCCATCCTCGCCGCGCTTCACACCCGGCAGGGTTTCCAGCAAGGGCACCTGATCGCGGGTAATCACCGAGTTGGTCTCGGCCTGCGAGCCTCCGCGCAGGACAATTGCGGTGCTGTCGTCGCCGGTGCTTTCCAGCGTGGCCTGGAAGCCCTGGCCCATCGCCAGCATCGCCACCAGCACGCCGACCACGCCGGCGATACCAATCACGATCACCGATGAGGAACCCCAGCGCTGCGGCAGACTGGCAAGACCAATCCGGGTTGCGGCCAATGCCAAGCGACCGGTGCGGGTAAGCAACAGCCATAGCGCGATCGCCACGGCGAGAACAGCCACACCTATCCACGGCAGCGCGATCCACACGCCAAGACCTACTATCAAAAGCAAGATCACCAGCGCATTCGAAAGAAAATTCTTCATGTCGTTGTCCTCAGCGCCCGGCCAATGCGTCGACGATCTTCAGGCGCTTGGCCCGCAGTGCCGGCAGCACGCCCACTACCAGCCCGATCACCACGATCAGGACAGCTCCTACGATCCAGGTCTGTGCCGGCACGTGCGGCGGCAGCATGCCCATGGTCTGCGGTGCCAGTACCGGCAGTACTACTGCAGCCAGCCCCAACCCGATGGCGCCACCAAGGCCGACCAGCACGATCGACTCCACCATCACCAGCATCAGCATGGTGCCGTCCTTGAAGCCAAGTGTTTTCAGCGTGGCGAGTTCAGGTATGCGCTCACGTACGGCCTGCGCCATGGTGTTGCCGGTGAGTAGCAACAGGGTGAAGAACACTGCTCCCATGATCGAAGTGACGATCATGCCGATGTCGGCGAACTGCTTGATGAAGGCCTGCTGGAAGGCGGACTCGGTCTGACTCTTGGTTTCGTGGTCGGAGTTGGCCGAGATCGCATCGATGGCCTGGGCAACGCGTGAGGCGTGATCGGGGTTGTCGAGGCGCACGGTGTACCAGCTGACCTGGTTCTTGATGTAGTCGTTGGATTCATCGAAGTATTTCCAGTTCATCATCAACTGGCGTTCTTCGTTGGCAGCGGTGGCGGTGTTCTTGGACTTGAATGTGCCGACCAGCTGCAATGGCCAATCGTTGCTGCCACCACGCGGGAAGATGGTGGCCTGCAGCGGAATGGTGTCGCCGATCTTCCAACCGAACTGCTTGGCCAGCGATTCACCGACGATGGCACCGGTGCGCGTGTTGCGGAAGGCGTCCACCTGTTCTTTGGAAATGTCGAACTCGGTCATCAGGTCGAAGTAGTTGGGCGCTACCGAGAAATTGGGGAAGAAGTTCTTCTGGTCCTGGTAGATGCCGCCAAACCACATGGCGTAGGTGACATCGTCGACGCCTTCAATCTGGCGGATCTGCGATTCCAGACGGATCGGTAGTGATTGGGTGATGGATAGACGCGATGCCACAACCAGACGGTTGGCGCCTGCCACAGTACTACCACCGCTAGCGAAGGCAACGCGCACCGAATCGAGCATGCCGAACAACAGGAAGGCCGTGATGATGGAAAGTAGAGTGAACAAAGTACGTGTGCGGCTGCGGAACAGCTGCGCCCAGATCAATGAGAAGTACTTCATGGCCGTGCTCCTCAGTGCACCGGGGCGTCGACCAGCTCGCCCTTGTCCAGATGCACGGTGTGGGTGGCGTACTCGGCGGCCTTGGGATCATGGGTGACCATGATGATGGTCTTGCCGTGTTCGCGGTTGAGCAGCTGCAGCAGTCCCAGCACTTCCTCAGCACTTTGGCGGTCGAGGTCGCCGGTGGGTTCGTCGCAGATCAGGAAGGTGGGGTCGGAGACGATGGCGCGGGCGATGGCAACGCGCTGCTGCTGGCCGCCGGAAAGTTCATTGGGACGGTGGTCGCGACGATCAGCCAGGCCAACCAGAGTCAGTGCGATCTGCGCGCGGCGCTTGCGGTCGGCGGCGTTGAGATTGGTCAGCAGCAGCGGCAGTTCGACGTTCTTCTGCGCGCTGAGCATGGGCATCAGGTTGTAGAACTGGAATACGAAGCCAACGTGGTGGCTGCGCCAGGTGGAGAGCTGGCCGGCGCTGAGCTGGTCGATGCGCTGGTCTTCGATGTTGATCTCGCCACCGCTGGGAGTATCGAGGCCGCCGATCAGGTTGAGCAGGGTGGTCTTGCCTGAACCAGAGGGGCCCATGAGGGCGACGAAATCGCCGCTATCGATATCGAGGTTGATGCCGTGCAATACCTGCACTTTTTCCGGGCCACGCTGGTAGGTCTTGGTGATGTTGCGCAGGGAGACGAGGGTGCTCATGGATGATCCTCAGCAGTGACGCGGTGGTGTGTGGTGTTGGAATTTTGATGTCGGACGTTGGAATGCTTTGGTTCTGGTTCCCTCCCTTTGCCGAAGGCAAGGGGAGGGCTAGGGAGGGGGCTCTGGCTTTGGCTTTGGCTTTGGCTCTGGCTGTAGCTCTGGCTCTCGCTGTGGCTCTGGCTGTGGTTGTGGCTTTTGTTGTGGCTTTTGCTTTCCCCTCTCCCGCCAGCGGGAGAGGGGTAGGGGTGAGGGCAGCTTTTGCTCCTGCCGTTGGCTTCTGCAGTGCCTGTGCTTCAGGTGGTTGACTGCCGCAAAGTCAAAGTCAAAGTCAAAGGCTTTCACTCCCCTTCGGGGAGCGAGTTACTTTTCTTTGCTTGTGCAAAGAAGAAGTAACCAAAAGAAAGCACACCCTGCCTCCGCGCCCACGATGCTCCGCATCGCGGGTCCACTCCGCTGCGGAAGGGGCCCGGTAAGGCAAGGGCTAAAGCCAAAGCCAAAGCTGCCCTCATCCCAACCCTTCTCCCGCAGGCGGGAGAAGGGCTAAAGCAACAGCTAAAGCAACAGCTAGAGCAACAGCTAGAGCAACAACAGCGCTACTTCAGTGCATCAGGTGATTCGCGTCAGCGCAGCAAAGATCACAAGCCAACGCTTACTTCGTCGCGCCTTCCAATACCACCTTGTCGCCATCCTTCAGTTCCGCTGCAGGGCTGAGCACCACTGTCTGTCCGGCACTCAATCCCGACAGCACCTGTTTGTCCTTGGCCAACACCTGACCTACTTCCAGTACCTGCTGTTTCACCTTGTCATCGGCCTGCACCACGAAGGCGACCGGCTTACCGTCGCGCTCGACAATCGCGGCAGCCGGTACGCGTACACCCTTCGGTGCTTCAGTGCCAGCAGCAGCGGCTTTTTCCAGGAAGCTCACGCGTACGCCCATCTCCGGCACGATGCGCGGGTCCTTGGCTTCCAGGGCCACGCGTACCTTCACTGTGGCCTTGCCACGATCAGCGGTGGGGATGATGGCGATCACATGGCCCGGAATCTTCCAGTCCGGATAGGCATTCAGCACGATTTCCACCGGCATCTTCGGTTGCACGCGGCCGATGAAGGCTTCACCTACTTCCACTTCCACCTCGAGTGATTCCATATCGACGATGGTGCCGATACCGGTACGGGTGAAGCCGCCACCGGCTGAAAGCGGCGAGACGATTTCGCCCGGCTGCGCGGCCTTGGCTGTGACCACGCCGGAGAACGGTGCACGCACCACGTTGTTGTCCACGCCAAGGTCGGCGATGGCCAGCGCGTCCTGGGCGACCTTTGCGTTATGGCGTGAAGTGGTCAGCTGCGCGCGCAGGCTGTCGCGGGCGGCCACGGCCTGGTCGTACTGCGAGCGCGAGACAAGTTGCTGGCCGACCAGCGATTGCAGACGACCGGCTTCAGCCTCGGCCTGACGCAGCTGCGCCTGCAGGCCTTCGCTTTGGCTACGCGCGGCGTCGAGCTGGGCGGCGTTGAGGCTGCGCTGGGCGTTGGCGTCGATCGGGTCCAGCGTGGCCATGATCTGGCCTTCTTCGACACGCATGCCTTCCTCGATCATCACCTCGCGCACCTTGCCGGTGATCTTGGCCGACACCGTCGCCATGCGCCGCGCCACTACGTAGCCGCTGGCGTCCAGCACCGAGCTGTTGCCAGCACCGGCCTGGTTCATCGCCACTACCGGTGCGGTCTGCACGGTCACGGGCTCTTTGCCGCCGAGCAGGGCACCAACGCCCAGTACCAGCAGCAGTGCCAGTACCAGTCCGATCACGATCCACAACCAGCGCCGCGACGGTGCAGGGCCACGCGGTGGCGGGGCGGAGCGGTCGATGCGGAGTTCCTTCAGCAGTTCAGCAGATGCATTCATGGGTAGCAGGACGGCGTGAGAGGGGGAATGTGACCGCAAGTTAGCGCAATTCGCCGCGGCCGGCAGCGGCGGGCCGGGATGGGCACATCATAGGCAGCACCCTCCCCGGCGCGCAGGTGACGGCTGTCATGTGCTTTGCCTGATCGCCTGCACTGCGGGAACCGCCCTCAGCGGCCTAACGTGGCGCCATCCCCGGAAGGAAGCGATGGCAATGGAACGACAAGGCGAGGTACTGGCAAGCCTGCAGGGCGTGCACAAGCATTACGGCGCAGTGCGCGCACTGGACGGCGTCGATCTGGAGCTGAAGGCTGGGCAGGTGCTGGCCTTGCTCGGCCCCAATGGCGCGGGCAAGACCACGGCCATCGGCCTGCTGCTTGGCCTGCTGCGCGCTGATGCCGGGCAGGTGCAGCTGTTCGGGCAGGATCCACAGCAGCTGGTCGCACGTCGCGGCATCGGTGTGATGCTGCAGAGCGCGGCGCTGCCGGAGACGCTGAGCGTGGCCGAACTGATACGGCTCTCTGCCAGTTATTACTCGGCCCCGCGCAGCCTCTCGGAGACTGCTGCACTGGCCGGCATCGAGGACCTGCTGAAGCGCCGCTACGGCAAGCTGTCCGGCGGGCAGCAGCGGCGGGTTCAGTTCGCCCTTGCCGTGTGTGGGCGGCCACGGCTGCTGTTCCTGGACGAACCCACGGTTGGTCTCGACTTGCCGGCCCGGCAGCAGCTGTGGGCAACGGTGAGGGCCCTGGTCGCCGAAGGCGCCGCGGTGGTTCTGACCACCCACTATCTGGAGGAAGCAGAGCGCCTGGCCGATCGTGTCTGCGTGCTGTTGCGTGGCCGCATCGTCAGCGATGGCAGCGTGGATGCACTGCGCGCACGGGTCATCCATCGCAGCATCCGCTGTGTCAGCACCTTGGATGCGGCGATGCTGGCGACCTGGCCGGGAGTGGTGCAGATCAACCGGGACGGTGACTACCTGCAGCTGCGCAGCGACCGCGTCGAAAGCGTGGTGCGGCACCTATTGCAGGCAGACCCTGCGCTATCCGGGTTGGAGGTGCAGCCGGCTGGATTGGGCGAAGCCTTCACCGATCTGACCGCAGCCGATGCTGCGCAGACACAACGTGAGGCGGCCTGATGAACAGCCAATACGAATCCATTTTGTCGGTGATGTCGCCCCGCCAAGTGCTGGGTGCCTATCTGCAGGAGAGCCGTGCCGAATGCCTGCGCTATCTGCGCTACCCCGGTTTCGTGTTGCCGACATTACTTTTCCCGGCGGTGTTCTATCTGCTGTTTGCGGTGCTGCTCGGCCACACGCAGCCGGCCCAGGCCGCCCGCTTCCTGCTGGGCAGCTATGTCACCTTCGGGGTGATGGCGCCGGGTCTGTTTGGCTTTGGCATCGCGCTGGCACTGGAGCGCGACAACGGCCTGCTCACCCTTAAGCGCGCCATGCCGATGCCGCCGTTGGCCTATCTACTCGGCAAGATGGTGATGGCGATGCTGACGGCGCTGGCCATCGTGGTCATCCTGCAACTGCTGGCTACCACCGTAGCCGGTGTGCAGCTCAATGCCTCGCAGATGCTGCGGCTGACTACAGTGGCAAGCTTCGGCACCTTGCCGTTCTGCGCGCTGGGTTTGCTGCTGGGCACCTTGGCGAAAGGCAATGGCGCCGCGGCGGTGATCAACTTGGTCTACCTGCCGATGGCGGTGCTGTCGGGGCTGTGGTTCCCGCTGAAGGTGCTGCCGCCGCTGCTGCGCGACCTGGCGGTGATCTGGCCCAGTCATCATCTGAACATGCTGGCGCAGGGCGCCTTGGACTTCGAGGTGGGCAGTGCCTGGCCACACGTGCTGTGGTTGCTCGCATTCACCGTAGTCGTCACCGCTGTGGCTGGCTGGCGTCTGCGCCGCCACGGCTGATGGCATCATTGCCGTATTGCACAGGATGAACGCCGATGGGATTGCAGCGCCCTGACTGGTTGAAGCCGGCACCGGATTCGGTGGTGGCCGACAACATCAAGCTCGGCAAATGGCCATGGGTCGACGCCGTGCATCTGCTGTGGACGGTGTGGGTGTTCATCACACCGATGTTCGGTGCGGGCTACACCCTGCGCTGGGCGCTGATCACACTGTGGTCGTTCCCGCTGTTCATCCTGTTCTACATGTTGACGCTGACAAGCGCGCGGCGGCATGCGCCGATCTTCGCGCTGGCGATGATCGTGTTGTCGATGGCCTTGCTGCCGATCTATCCCTCCGGCATGAACTACTTCGTATTTGGTTGCGTGATGCTGCGGACCAACCGTTGCATCAGCACGCGGCAGTACATGTTCGAACTGGCACTGCTGAACCTGGCATTCCTGTCGCTGGCCTGGTGGATTGGCTACCCATGGCAGGTGATTGCGTGGATTCCGGCACTGGCTGTGATCATCGGTTTGATCGTCAATGTCGAGCGCTCGAGCAGCGAGAAGGACGCTGCGCTACGGCTCTCGCACGAAGAAGTGCGGCGTTTGGCAGCGACAGCAGAGCGCGAGCGCATCGGTCGCGATCTGCATGACCTGCTCGGGCATACCTTGTCGTTGATCACACTGAAGATGGAATTGTCGCGCAAGCTGTTCGAGCGCGATCCGCAGCGCTCACAGCGCGAATTGGCCGAGGCCGAGCAGATCGCGCGTGATGCACTTGCACAGGTGCGCAGCGCGGTTACCGGTTTCCGTGCTGCCGATCTCGCCGCTGAGTTGGCTTCCGCCCATCTATTGCTGGAGTCCTCGCGCGTGCACCTACGCTATTCGCCACCACCGGCAATGCCGGCATGGATCGAGGCTGGCTTGTCGATGGTGTTGCGCGAGGCCGCCACCAATATCGCCCGCCATGCGCAGGCCAATGAGGCACTTATCAGCATCAATGTGTTGCCGGAGGCGGTGTTGATGGAGGTGGTGGATGACGGTCGCGGTGGCGTTTCGGCCAATGGCAACGGCTTGGCTGGCATGCGTGAGCGGGTGTTGGCATTGGGTGGTGAACTGCAGATCGAGTCACCGAAGGGGCAGGGCACCCGGTTGAAGGTTCGTATCCCGATACAGGAACAACGGATGGCCTACGAATCCTTGCCGAACACCGCGCAGCTTGATTCGGCAAGCCTGCCCCCGCAGGGAGCGGGCGCATGATCCGTATCCTGCTGGCCGAGGATCAGGCGATGGTGCGCGGCGCACTGTCGGCCTTGCTCAATCTTGAAACCGATATCGAAGTGATAGGCACCGCCGCCGATGGTGAGATCGCCTGGCGCGAACTGCAGCGGCTGAAGCCGGACATCTTGGTCACCGATATCGAAATGCCATTGCTGACCGGGCTGGAATTGGCGCAACGCGTGCAACGTCATCAGCTGCCAATCAAGGTGGTGATAGTCACCACGTTTGCCCGCAGCGGCTTCCTGCGACGCGCATTGGATGCGGGCGTGCAGGGCTACCTGCTCAAGGACGCGCCAGCTGAAAAACTCGCCGATGCCCTGCGTCAGGTGCAGCGCGGTGGTCGCGCGATCGATCCGCAGCTGGCGGTGGAAGCCTGGTCCGAGGCCGATCCGTTGAATGATCGTGAGCGGCAGGTGTTGCGACTGGCCGGTGAGGGCCGCTCGGCCAATGAGATCGCCGAGCAGCTCGGCCTGTCGCACGGCACCGTGCGTAATTACCTTTCCGAATGCATCGGCAAGCTCGGCGTTGCCAATCGCATCGAAGCGCACCGCGTAGCACGCCAAAAGGGCTGGCTGTAGTGCCGAGCCATGCTCGGCAGGGGCTTTCCCAACAAGCCCAACCAACGTAGTGCCGAGCCATGCTCGGCAGGGGCCTTCCAAGCAAGCCCAACCAACCTAGTGCCGAGCCATGCTCGGCAGACTCGTTCCGAGCGAGCCGAATCCCGTTGCATCGGACACGTTGCGTGCTTCGCGGCTCACGCCGCTCCCACAAGGGCATGGCGGTATGCCTTTATCCGCGGGAGCTATGAAATTTCAGCAACGCCGCCGCTGGCGCATCGACAGCACACTATGCTCGCCGCAACCCCGGGCAGGAACTGGACATGCGACGTAGATGCTGGATGTTGGTGGTAATGCTGTTTGCCTGCAGCCCGGCCTGGGCGCAGCAGTTCAAGGTGCTGGTCGCTGCAATTCCCAATCAATACCACCATGACTACATCCCGGTGGCCAAGCCGCAGTTCGAGGCGCTGGCGCGGCAACACTACTTCGCGCTGACCTGGGCCTGGAACACCGCTGCCTTCGATCAGGACCTGGCGCAGTACGATGCCATCGTATTGCTCAACACCCCGGCCACCGAGTTGGTGCCCGCGCAGCGTGAAAAATTCCAGCAGTACGTGCGCAATGGTGGTGGTGTGGTCGCCGTGCACAAGGCGTTCGCGATACGGCGCGGTGAGTGGGAATGGTACGACCGCATGATCGGCCGCTCATTCCGCACTCATCCCTATCTGCAGACCGCCATGGTCGATGTGGTCAACCGCGATTTCCCGGCGACTGCTGGTCTGCCACAGCGCTGGCTATGGAGCGATGAGTGGTACGAGTACGACCCGCCGTACAGCGATGAGCTGGTCACGCTGCTGGCGGTCGATGAGCGCAGCTATGATCCCACGCTGATCTGGCCGGGCCAGGTTGCCAAGGGCATGGGCAGGGATCATCCAGTGGCCTGGTACCACCGTTTCGAAGGCGGCCGCATATTCGCCACCGCGTTGGGCCATCAGGCCGAGGCCTATAACGATCCACGCTATCTGGAGCACCTGTACGGCGGCATCTACTGGGCCGCTACCGGCAAGGGCGAGGGCAAGTCGCCCGCGCCCTGAGTGCATCAGCGGCGTGGGCCGCGCGCCATCGCCTGGAACACGCCGTCGCGGCGCACCCAGGCGTGGAACAAGGCCGCACCCACGTGCATCAGCACGGTGGCGAACAGCAGGTAGGCCAGCAGGCTGTGGGCGTTGCGCAACAGCGCATACAGCGATGGGGTGTGCGGCACGATGGCCGGCAGCTGCATGCCGTCCCACAGCACGATGGGATAGCCACCTGCTGACAGCATGGCCCAACCGATCAGCGGCATCGCCAGCATCAATGCATACAGCAGCCAATGCGAGGCCGTGGCGGCCCATGCCTGCCAAGCCGGGAGATCAGCGGGCAGCGGTGGTGGGCGGTGGCGCAGACGGTTGTACAGGCGCAACAAGACCAGCACGAAGATCAGGATGCCGAGTGGACGGTGCAGGTTGATCAGGCCGGGACGCAGATGCACCGAGGCAACCATGGCTACGCCGATGAACAGCATCGCCAGGATCAGCAGTGCCATGCCCCAGTGCAGCACGCGCGCAAGCAGGTTGAAATGTCCGGTGCTGTGGCTCATGGCTGCACCTGTGCATTGTCACGTGCAGCTTCGCCGGTCGCGCGTTCGCGCTCGCGGCGATTGAAGGATTGCGAATAGACCGCCGAGCGTGCGGCGAGGATGGGGTCGTCGCTGCCTTCGACGCCGTCGGGCAGGATCAGTGGGTCGAAGTTGAGGTCATTGCAGCTGCCTTGTTCCTGCGGCTGCATCTGATCGATGCTGAGTACACCGGCAACCACTTGTTCGCGCTCGGTAGGCCACGGTACGGACGGGTCATTGATAGCGTCCTGTGCGCTGGCCAAAGTCACTACCAGGTTCCAACGGACCGGGCCCTGTGCCAGCCGGTGTTGCAGATCCTGGCTGAGGAAATCCACACCGGCCTGTTCGCGGGTTGCAGCATCCAGTTCGCGCGGCGTGGCCTGTGGCTGCCAGCGCCAACGCACTGCACGGCGTTGCCCCTGTGTGTTGGTGAACCAGAAGCTGTTGACGCTGTTGAACTCGGTGCTGGCCCAGCTGTCGGTCCACGGTGCGGTCTTGGCCCATTGGGTGAAGGCACGGGCGCTGGGGTACTTTTCCTGGATCGCGGCCAGCTTGGCCGGGTCCGGCTTGCCGGTGGCCGGGTCGGGGATCTGCGCGCGGGTCTGCTCGTAGAAGGCTTCCGGTGTGGCCACGGCGAGGAACGGGAAGCTGTTCATGGCCATGCGCCATTGCTGGCCATCGTCGCTGCTCAGCTGCACGGCGATGCTGCGCACGCGCGCGCTGTTGTCTGCGCCATGCGGGTTGCCACCGCCTATCGACAGGCGGCCGAGCACCGGCACGCGTTGCTGTTCGAACATACGGGCATGCGATAGCTGTGACGCCTGAGCGCTGGGTTCGAACCAGCCGCTTACGCAAACGCCCTTGCTGTGGGCGCGACGAAAGCCGGGGTGGTTGGCGCCGGTGGCTTCGATGGCGTTGGTGAGGTTCTGCGCAGTCAGCCGATCGCGACCGATCCAACCTGCGAGCCAGGCAAAGCCGAGCGCTACTGCGCCGAGGATCAGCGCGATCAATGCGATCCAGGGCAGGGGGGAGTGCGGCTGGCTGCCGCGTGCTTGCCCGCCGTGGCGGGTGAATTTGAATAGGGGCATTGCGATACCAGTCTTGACCGACGGGAGCGTGGTGCCGCTATACGGTGGCAGAAGTGGCTGCAGAGGGCCAGCTTTGCGCTTTGCTCTCTGCTTTGTGCTTTGCTCCCTCCCTTGCACGCAGTGCAGGGGAGGGTTGGGGAGGGGTGAGCTTTTGCGCTATTTCTGTCGCTTTTTTCGCTTAGATCACAGTGCGCAAAAAAGCCAAAGCCAAAGCTCCCCTCATCCCAACCCTTCTCCCGCAGGCGGGAGAAGGGCTAAAGCAACAGCTAAAGCAACAGCCAAAGCAACAGCCACAGCAACAGCCAGAGCAACAGCCAGAGCCAGAGCAGCCCTCCCCAACCCTCCCCTGCGCTGCGCGCAAGGGAGGGCGTGAATCACGCGCGTGCCAGCTTGCGTAGGCGCTTGCGCTCCTTGCTGCGTGCGCGCCAGTTGCGCCAATGCTGCTGCAGGCAGGAGAAAATCACATACAGGGCCGGTGTGCTCAGCAACGTCAGACTCTGCGAGATCAGCAGGCCGCCGATCATCGCGATGCCCAAGGGGCGACGCAGTTCCGAGCCTTCACCCAGACCAATCGCCAGCGGCAGCGCGGCAAGGATGGCTACCATCGTGGTCATCATGATCGGGCGGAAACGCACGATGCAGGCTTCTCGTACCGCGTCGGCCGGTGACTTGCCGTGTACGCGCTGCGCGACCAGGGCGAAGTCGATCATCATGATCGCGTTCTTCTTGACGATGCCGATCAGCAGCACCAACGCGATCATCGAGATGATCGATAGGTCGGTGTTGGTGATCCACAAGGCTAACAAGGCGCCCATGCCCGCCGCCGGCAACGTCGAAAGAATGGTCACCGGATGCACCAGGTTCTCGTAGAGCATGCCGAGCACGATGTAGACCGTGGCGATGGCGGCGATGATCAGCATCAGCATTGCGACCGGGTCCATCGCCTGGCGGAAGCCGCCGGGTGCGGCCTGGCGGATGTCGCCGGGCATGCGCAGGCCATCGATCACCGATTTGACGATGGCGTCGCCTTCGCCGCTGCTAACGCCAGGGGCCAGGTTGTAGCTCAGGTCCATCACCGTGTACTGGTTCTGGTGGGTGACCTGCGACGGTGCAAGACCGGGTTCCTGATGAGCCAACGCAGTCAGTGGAATCATCTGGCCACTCTTGGAGGGCACGTACAGGTCTTCGATTGCGGCCGGGCTGCCGGTCTGGCTGGGCAGCGCATTGACCACCACGCCGTATTGGTTGAGGTCGGCATAGATGGTGGAGATCTGGCGTTGTCCGAAGGCACCGTACAGTGCGCCGTCGATGGCACCGATGGTCACGCCAAGACGTGAGGCCTTCTCACGGTCGATGACGATCTTCTGCATCAGACCGCCCTTGTCCACGTCCGAACCCACATCACGCAGCTGCGGATGTTGCTTCAACGCGGTCACCAGCTTGGGCAGCCATTCGGCCAGCTGTTCGGCGTCGTTGCCCTGCAGGGTGACGCGGTTCTGCGCGCCCTGTGAACCGCCACCGCCGCCGTCGGACGGCAAGTCCTGGATTGCGCGCAAGCGCACATCCAGATCCGGGAACTGTGCGGCCTTAGCGCTGAGCCGGCTGACCACCACATTGGTGGGCTCCTTGCGGCCTTCCTTCTCGGTATGCAGTTCGATGTTGAACTGTGCGCTGCTGCCCTGGCGGCTGGAACCCAGTCGCGAGCCAACCATCTTCACCGCCGGGTCGGCCAGGAAGGTATCGCTTAGCCGGCGCTGGCGCTCGGCCATTTCCTGGAACGAGACCGTGGCGCTGGAGCTGGCGCGCCCCCAGATCAGGCCGGTGTCCTGCTCGGGGAACTGGCCCTTGCTGACCGAGCCGGCCAGGTAGAACGTGGCCACGATCAACAACAGCGGCGTCAGCGACAGCAGCAGGGCGTGGCGCAGGGAGAAGTCCAGTGCCACCGTATAGACCTTGAGCATCCCCCCATGCACGCGGTCCAGCATGCGGTTGGTGCGGGTGTCGCGTGCGCCTTCGGCATGTGGATGCAGGAAGCGTGCGCACAGTGCCGGGGTCAGGGTCAGCGAGACCACTGCCGAGACCAGGATCGCCGCAACCAGGGTAAGCGTGAACTCGCGGAAGAACGCACCGATCATGCCCTGGGCGAAGATGATCGGCAGGAACACCGCGATCAGTGAGGCGGTGATCGAGACGATGGTGAAGCCGATCTCGCGCGCACCCGCCATCGCCGCTTCACGCCGTGGCATGCCCTCGTCGAGGTGGCGCATGACGTTCTCGATCACCACGATGGCATCGTCGACGACGAAGCCAATCGCGATCACCAGCGCCAGCAAGGTGAGGTTGTTGAGGGTGAAGTCCAGCGCATACATCACCAGTGCCGCACCGGCCAGCGACAGCGGGACGGTCACTGCGGCAATCAGCGTCGGCGCCAGCCGGCGCAGGAATAGCGCCATGGTCAGGATCACCATCAGCAGGCTGATCATCAAGGTGATCTGTACTTCGGCCAGCGAGGCGCGGATGGTCGGCGTGCGGTCGAAGTACGGGGTCAACGTGGTGCCGGCATCCAGGTAGCCGGTGAGCGATGGGATGGATGCCTTCACCCGATCGACGGTGGCGACCAGGTTGTCGCCGCTGCGCAGGTAGACATACATCAGCACGCCGCGCTTGCCGTTGAACCAGGCGGCTTGGTACGCATCCTGCTGGCCGTCGTAAACCGTAGCCACGTCCTTCAGCCGCACTACCGCGCCATCATGGGTGGAGATGGCGGCATTGGCGAAATCAGAGGCCTTGCGGATCTGGTCGTTGAGGATGATCGCGGTCTGGTTGCTGCCGTCGCTGAGGAAGCCCAGCGGCGAGGCGACGTTGGCTGCGCGCATTGCATTGCGCAGGTCATCCGGGCTCAAGCCAAGTGCGGTCATCGCACGCAGGTTGAGGTCCACGCGCACCGCCGGCGTGGAAGCACCGGCGATATCCACCTGCGAGACACCGGGCAGCTGGCGCAGGCGCTGCGCCAACAATGAGTCAGCGGTGTTGTACAGCTCGGCCACCGACTGCGTGTCCGAGGTCAGCGCCAGCGCGATCACCGGATCGTCGTTGGGGTTGGCCTTCTGGTAGGTGGGCGTGTTGATGCCGGCTGGCAGGTCGGCCATGGCCGCGTTGATCGCTGCCTGCACGTCCTGCGCGGCGGAGTCGATGTTGCGGCTGGTGTTGAACATCAGGAACACCATGCTGCGGCCATCGCTGCTGCTGGAGCGCATGGTGTCGATGCCCGGCACCTGGCCCAGGTGGCGTTCCAAGGGCGCGGTGACCGTGGCTGCCATGGTGTTGGCGTCGGCACCCGTGTTGGAGGCCTGCACGAAGATCACCGGGATAGCCAGATTGGGCAGGGCCGCAACGCCCAACCGCAGATAGCAGACCAGACCGGCGAAGAACAGGCCGATCGCCAGCAGGGTGATGCCGATCGGGCGCGAGATGAAAGGCGCGGAGATGTTCATCCGCGCTTACCGTGCCGTCTGCAGGCGGGCTGCGGCGCGCTGTTCGCGGCGCTTGGCCGCCCACTCGGACAGACGTTCGAAGTACAGGTAGATCACCGGCGTGGTGTACAGCGTGACCAGCTGCGACAGCAGCAGGCCGCCGACGATGGCCACACCTAGCGGACGCCGCAGTTCCGAACCGATGCCGGTGCCCAAGGCCAGCGGCAGCGCACCGAGCATGGCGGCGGCGGTGGTCATCATGATTGGGCGGAAACGCAGCAGGCAGGCACGGCGGATCGCGTCATAGGCGTTGGCGCCGGAGCGCTGCGCGTCCAGCGCGAAGTCGATCATCATGATCGCGTTCTTCTTGACGATGCCGATCAGCAGCACGATGCCGACGATGCCGTCCACCGACAGGCTCATCCCGCACAGGTACAAGGCCAGCAGTGCGCCGACGCCGGCCGGAGGCAGGGTCGAGATGATGGTCAGCGGATGGATCCAGCTTTCGTACAGCACACCGAGCACGATGTAGATCACCGCGATCGCAGCCAGCAACAACAGGATCACATCGGTCTGGCTGCTGGAGAACTCAGCAGCGGTGCCGACGAACTGCGCCTGCATCTGCTGCGGCAGCTCCAGCTCGGCCACGGCTTTGTTGATCGCATCCACGCCTTCGGACAGCGAGTAACCCGGTGCCAGATTGAACGAGATCGTCGCCGACGGCAGCTGCTGCTGGTGGCTGACGATCAGCGGTGCGGTGCCCGGCTTGGCGCTGGCAATCGCCGACAGCGGGATGCTGCCGCCTGCGCCCAGCGCGATGCCGGTATTGGCACTGCCGATGCCGGTTGCGGTGGACGAGTTGCTCGAGGTCACCTGGCCCAGGGTGGTGGCATTGCTGCCGCTGAGCGTGCCGCTGCCATTGCTGCCGATCGCCAGCTGGTTCATCAGCGCATCGCTGGTACGGAACTCCGGCGCCACTTCCAGCACCACGCGGTACTGGTTGAGCTGGGTGAAGATGGTCGAGATCTGGCGCTGGCCGTAAGCGTCGTACAGCGTGTCGTCGATGGTCTGCATCGGCACGCCGTAACGGCTGGCCTTGTCACGGTCCACTTCCACATGCAGTGCGCGGCCATGGTTGGCCAGGTTGTCGTCGACATCGGCCAGTTCCGGCAGGCGTCGCAAGGCGTCGGTAACGCGCTCGGTCTGCTTGGCCAGCTCAGCGCTGTCCATGTCCGACAGCGAGAACTGGTAAGCGGTGGCGGCCACGCGCGTATCGAGGGTCACATCCTGTACTGGCTTCAGATACAGCGCGACGCCCGGAATATGTGCAGCGGCGGCCTGCAGGCGCGGCAGGATCACATCCAGCCCATCACGATCACCACGGTCCTTGAGCACGATGCTCAGCTGGCCTTGGTTGAGCGTGGGATTCATGCTGCCAGCGCCAATGTAGGCAGCTACACCGGTGACCGCTTCATCGCTCTGCAACGCGGCGGCGACCGCCTGGGTGCGCTGCTGCATCTGCTCGAAGGCGACGTTCTGGTCGGCGATGACCACACCGGTGATCATGCCGGTGTCCTGATCGGGCAGCAGGCCCTTGGGGATCACCATGTACAGCACTACGGTCAGCGCGACCGAGGCCATTGCGATGCCCAAGGTCAGCGGCTGGTGATGCAGCACCCAGTCCAACGTGCGTTCGTAGACGCCGACCAGACGCGACCAGGCGGTGACCTTGCCTTCCGCTGCGGTCCGCTCATGCGCGTCGTCGCCCTCGGGCAGCGCATCGGGCTTGAGCAGGTAGGCGCACATCATCGGCGTCAGCGTCAGCGAGATGACCATCGAGATCGCCACCGCAATCGACAACACCCAGGCGAATTCATGGAACAGGCGGCCGGTGACGCCCGGCATCAGGATCAGCGGCAGGAATACCGCGATCAGGGAGACCGTCAACGACAGCACGGTGAAGCCAATTTCCCTGGAGCCGATTTCCGCTGCTTCCTGGCCGTCCTTGCCCTTCTCGATGTAGCGCACGATGTTTTCGATCATCACGATCGCATCGTCGACCACGAAGCCGGTGGCCACGGTCAGTGCCATCAGCGACAGGTTGTCCAGCGACATGCCGGCGAAGGCCATCACCCCGAACGTGCCCAGCAAGGACAGCGGCACCGCCACCGACGGGATTACCGTGGCCCACAGGCGGCGCAGGAAGACGAAGATCACCGCCACCACCAGACAGATGGTGAGGACCAGGGTGAACTGCACGTCATGCACCGAGGCGCGGATGGTGACGGTGCGGTCGGAGAACACATCGAGCTTGACGTCGGCCGGCAGCATGCCCTGCAGGTTGGGCAGGATCTGGCGGATGTTCTCCACCGTCTTGACGATGTTGGCACCGGGCTGGCGGCGCACTTCCAGCAGCACTGCTGGCTTGCCATCGGCCCAGGCGGCGAGCTGGTCGTTCTCGACGCCATCGACCACCTTGGCGACGTCGCGCAGGCGCACCGGTGCACCGTTCTGGTAACGGATGATGATGTCGTTGTAGTCGGCCGCGTCGCTGAGCTGGTCGTTGGTGGACAGCGTATAGCTCTGCGTCTTGCCATTGAGCGAGCCCTTGGGCGCGTTGACGTTGGCCTGGGTCAGCGCACTGCGCAGGTCTTCCAGGGTCATGCCCATGTTGGACAGCTGCGCCGGGTTGACCTGGATGCGCACCGCCGGCCGCACATTGCCGGCGATGGAAACCAGTCCCACACCGTCGGTCTGTGACAGGCGCTGGGCCAGGATGGAGTCGGCAAGATCGTTGACCTCACGCAGCGGGCGCGTGTCCGAGGCCAGTTTCAGGGTCAGGATCGGTGCATCGGCCGGATTAACCCGGTTGTAGACCGGCTGGTAGGGCAGTGAGCTGGGCAGGGTGGCCTGGCGGATTGCCGCCTGCACGTCCTGCGCGGCGGTATCCAGATCGCGTTCCATCGAGAACTGCAGCACGATGCTGGACAGGCCCGCCGAGGAATCGGAGGTCATCATGTCCAGCCCGGAAATCTGCCCCAGCTGCCGCTCCAGCGGCGTGGTCACCAGCGAGGCCATGGTCTGCGCACTGGCGCCCGGGTACTGGGTGGTCACCACCAGACTGGGTGCTTCGATCTCGGGCAAGGCCGCAACCGGCAGGCGCTGGTAACCGAGGATGCCCAGCAGCATCAGCCCGATCATCAACAGTGAAGTGGCGATCGGGCGCCGGATGAAGATAGTCGAAAAGCCCACGGTCGATTCCTGGTGCGGGGGAGGGGAGGCGGGTGCCGGCCAGCGCGTCAGCGCGGCGGGCCACTCCGTCCACCACGGTTGCCCTTCTGGCTGGCCGCCTTGAGCTGTTCTTCGGTCGGTGCCGGCGGTGCCTGGCCCGGTGCCAGTGCGTTGACCTTGCTGCCTTCCTTCAAACGGAACTGGCCTTCGGTGACGACCTTGTCGCCGGCCTGCAGGCCCTTGCTGATCACCACGTGGCTGTCATCGACCTGGCCGCCCTGCACCACATCACGCAGGGTGACGGTGTTGTCGGGCTTGATCAGATAGACGAAGTCGCTGGTGCTGCTGCGCTGCACCGCTTCGGCCGGCACCACGATCGCGCCCGGCAGCACATTGAGCTTCATCTGCACGTTGACGAATTGACCCGGCCACAGCGCATCGTTGGCATTGGGGAACTGCGCACGCAGGCGGAAAGTACCGCTGCTGCTGCTGATCTGGTTGTCCACCACCTGCAGCACGCCGTCGGCGTTGACCACGCTGCCGCCTTCGCGGTCCATGGTCGAGGTCTGCAGCGGACCGGCGGCCTGCGCGCTGCGCACTGCATCGAGCTGCTGCTCTGGTAGGTTGAACAGCACATAGGCCGGCTGCAGCTGGGTCACGATGACGATCTGGCTGCCAGCGCTGACCACATTGCCCGGATCAACCGCGCGGATGCCGGCGATGCCGTTGATAGGAGAGGTGATGCGGGTGTAGTCCAGCTGCACCTTGGCCTGTGCGGCCGATGCCTGCGAGGCGGCCACCGCGGCCTGGTACTGGCTGACCTGGTTGCGCAGCGTGGTCAGGTCGGTCTGGGCGACAAACTGGCGGTATTCCGGCGAGTTGGAGCGTGCGTAGTTGGACTGCGCGGTGGCGAGCAGGGCCTCGTTCTGGCGCTTGCTGGCGATGGCCTGGTCGTACTGGGCCTGGAAGGTGCGCGGGTCGATCTGTGCCAGCAGCTCGCCTTTCTTGACTGCCTGGCCTTCGCGGAAGTTGACGCTGAGCAGCTGGCCGCCGACCTGCGGGCTGACCGTTACGGTGTTGAACGCTGTCACCGTGCCCTGCGCGGTCAGGTAGACCGGCACGTCTATCTTCTCGGCGCTGACCGCGGTGACCGGCACCGGGTCCTTGTCCTGCTCACCCCGGCCGCCCTGGTTCATGCCTGCCGGCGCCGCACCGGCCTTCTGCTTGCCGCCCCCCATCACCCGATAGCCGATACCGGCCACCAGCAGCACTGCAATGACCAGCAGTACGATCTTCCAGAAACGCGACATGCGAAAACTCCTGAGGAACCGATAGGGGAGGGCAAACAAGGCGCAGAGGATACCGCCGCGCCTGTTGTCATGGAGGCATGACCGATGGGCCACGCATACAGACCCGTGCAGGTGATGAACGTTCCATCGCAGCATCGGTTGACCTGATGCTGTAGTGCCGAGCCATGCTCGGCAGGGGCCTTCCCGGCACCCCATCAACATGCAGGAAGGTTGCGGGAGCGGCGTGAGCCGCCAAGCCGATACCTTCGGAACCACCAGTTGGTCTTTGGTCTGGTTGTTTTGTAGGAGCGGCGTGAGCCGCGAAGCCGACACATTGGGAACCAGCAATTGGTCTGTGATCTGGCGAACCATCAGCTTCGCGGCTGACGCCGCTCCTGCAAGTCGGTGGCTGCGGGGAAGGCCGCTGCCGAGCATGGCTCGGCACTACCCCTGGGTCACAGTTCGGCTCTACCTACATCGTGTCGGTTCCCTGCCGACAGGCGCTTGGCCCATGATTGGCCTACATTCACCCTGTCCCCGATTGGAAGGAGAGTTGCTGATGGCCCGTAAGACCGTGTTGCTGTCTGCCTTGCTATGCGCCCTTGCCCCGCTGGCGCAGGCCCAGGATGCCGCCCAGCGTCCGGAGGTGGCAGCTGCCGCCACTCGCCTGCAGCAGCAGGTAGTGGATTGGCGTCGCGACTTCCACGCCCATCCGGAACTCTCCAACCGCGAAGAACGCACCGCCGCCAAGGTCGCCGAGCGCCTGCGAGCGATGGGCCTGAGCCCGAAGACCGGCGTGGCCGTGCATGGCGTGGTCGCCATCATCAAGGGTGGCTTGCCCGGCCCGAAGATCGCCTTGCGCGCCGACATGGACGCGCTGCCGGTCACCGAGCAGACCGGCCTGCCATTCGCCTCCAAGGCCACCGCCGAGTACCGCGGCGAGCAGGTCGGGGTGATGCATGCCTGTGGCCATGACGCCCACACCGCGACGCTGCTGGGCGTAGCCGACGCCTTGGTCGCCATGCGCGACAAGCTGCCCGGTGAAGTGATGCTGATTTTCCAGCCGGCCGAGGAAGGCGCGCCGCCGCCGGAGCAGGGCGGTGCCGACCTGATGCTGAAGGAAGGCCTGTTCAAGGACTTCAAGCCGGAGGCGGTATTCGGCCTGCATGTGTTCTCCAGCGTGCAGGCGGGCCAGATCGCCGTGCGCGGTGGCCCGTTGATGGCGGCGTCCGATCGCTTCGGCATCACCGTCAATGGTCGCCAGACGCACGGCTCCGCGCCGTGGAACGGCGTTGACCCGATTGTCGCCGCCTCCGACCTTATCGGTACCGCGCAGACCATCGTCAGCCGCCGCGTCAATCTATCCAAGCAGCCGGCGGTGGTCACCTTCGGCGCGATCAAGGGTGGCATCCGCTACAACATCATTCCCGATTCGGTGGAGATGGTCGGTACCATCCGCACCTTCGATCCGGCCATGCGCCAGCAGATCTTCGCCGACCTGCGCAACGTCGCTGAGCACACCGCCGCCGCCCACGGCGCAACAGCCGTCACCGACATCTACGAGAAGGATGGCAATCCCGCCACGGTCAACGACCCGGCCCTGACCGCGCGCATGCTGCCCAGCCTGCAGGCGGTGGTGGGCAAGGCCAACGTCTATGAGCCGCCGTTGCAGATGGGCTCGGAGGACTTCTCGCTGTACGCACAGCAGGTGCCGTCGATGTTCTTCTTCGTCGGCTCCACCGGTGCCGGCATCGACCCGGCCACTGCACCGAGCAATCACTCGCCCAAGTTCCTGCTCGACGAAAAGGCGCTGGATGTGGGCCTTCGCGCGCTGTTGCAGGTGTCGTTGGATTACCTGCACGGTGACAAGGCAGGCTGAGTCCGGGTAGTGTCAGGGGCTTACCTACAAGGAAGAAGGCGCTCCATGACAGCCAGCCTGGCCATGCTGCTGCAGTCGCAGCTCGACCCTCAGCTCACCACCGAAGCCCTCCTTGCGCAGCTACGCAGCGATTGGCCCGACCTGGACCAGTCGCTGCTGCGGCTGGGTGAAGTCCCGGCTGATGGCGACGCGGACAAGGAGGTCGACGACGATTCGCCGATGCTATGTCTGGAATACGCTGACTACCTGATCGCGTTGATGCCTATCCCGGTGCAGATCGGCGATGACATCGCGCAGATCTGCGCGCACAGCCGGCTGTGGCCAGACGCTACACCCGCGCCGGTGGACTACGCCGCACACACCATCGTCACTGTGATGCGCTTCGGCGACGACGCGCAGGAAACCAACCTCGTCGCACAAGCCGCACTGCTGAGCCGCGTGCTGGCTTCGGCTGTAGCCGTGACCGACAGCATCGAGGCGGTGTACTTCGGCAGTGCCAATCACGTGGTGCTGCCGAGCCTGTTCCGCGAACTGACCCAGGCCACTTTGCCCGAGCCGCTGCCGATAGCCTGGGTGGCGATCAATGTTGGCCAGCGTCCGGACGGGGTGATGACCGGTCATACCCGCGGCATGGATATGTTGGGTTTGATGGACGTCGAAATTCCCGAAACCGGAGACACTGCCGAAGGCGTGTTCGGCCGGCTTACCGGGATTGTCGATTACCTGATCGAGAACGGCATGGTCATCAGCAATGGCGACACCCTCGGGGCGACCGAGGAAGAGCGTATCCGCGTGGTCTATGGCCCCTCGGCGCTGGACCCGGAGCGGGAAGTGATGCAGCTGGTGAGCGAGGAGATCCCGCAGGCCAAGTCCAGCAAATCGTGGTGGGCGCGGCTGCTGAACTGAAACTGCGCCAGACACCGGTTTTCCTGTGAATGAGCGCCTCGGTATATCCGGCGCTCAAGCTGGCGCAACTACAATGGGGCCGATGAATACTCCCCAAGATTCCAGCCTCGGCCGTGAGGTCGATTACCCCCGCCAGTACGACGCCAGTCTGCTGTTCCCGATCCCGCGTGCCGGCGCCCGTGCCGAGATCGGCCTGGGCAGCGAGCTGCCGTTTGTCGGCGAGGACCGCTGGCATATCTATGAGCTGGGCTGGCTGGACGCGCGCGGCAAGCCCTGCGTCGAAACCGCCACCTTGTACGTGCCGGGAACCTCGCCGAACCTGATCGAGTCCAAGTCGCTCAAGCTGTACCTGAACTCGCTTAACGGCGCGCGTTTCAACCGTGCCGAAGCGGTGCGCGAGCGCATCGCCACCGATTTGTCGACCTGTGCCGGTGCCGATGTGCGGGTCGAGTTCGGCCTGCCAGAGGTGGCCCAGGCGCCGGGCGAGAGCATCGACCACCTCGATGTCGCCATCGACAGCTATGGCCCGCCTGATGCGAACCTGCTGCTGGCCGATGCCGGCACCGTGGTCAGCGAGACTTTGGTGTCGGCCCTGCTCAAGTCCAACTGCCCGGTGACCGGGCAGCCGGACTGGGCAAGCGTCAGCATCCGCTACCAGGGTCCACGCATCGACCGCGAAGGCCTGCTGCGCTACCTGGTCAGCTACCGCGACCATGCCGAGTTCCACGAACAATGCGTGGAGCGGATCTTCCTGGAGCTGAGCCAGCGCTGCCAGCCCGCCACGCTGGAGGTGGAGGCGCGCTACACCCGCCGCGGCGGTCTGGACATCAACCCGCGCCGGGCCAGCCCGGGTCTGGTCGCCAGCGCCCCGATCCGCGACCTGCGTCAATAAACATTCAGCTGCGTACGCTGGTCTTTACGTTGGCACGATGAAACCTTAACAGGCGTCGTGCAATCGTTGCTTCCAGTCAGTCACGGAGGAGCAGCCTGGATGAGCAGTACTGATAAGAAAGCCGATTTTTCCGGTGTCACCGGCTCCGTCACCAGCACCGAACAGGTGGTGGAGAAGGCGGATTTTTCGGGTGTCACGGCAACAGTGACCAGCACCGAAGAGATCGTCGGCGAGCAGGAATACACGGTACAGAGTGGTGACAACCTCTCCAAGATCGCCAAGAACCTGCTCGGCGATGGCAATGCGTGGAAGAAAATATTCGACGCCAATCGCGATGTCCTCGACGACCCGGACAAGATCCGCCCCGGACAGACGCTGAAAATTCCGGCGCGTCAGGGTTGATCCCTGCGCCAATACGTACGCACCTACAAACCAGATTCGGAGCAATTCATGAAGAAGACTTCGCTTAGCAGTGCCCTGATGATCGCTGTGGTCGGTGCCGTGGCACTGGTTGGCTGCAAGAAGAAAGAAGAGGCTGCGCCGACCCCGCCGCCGGTTGCAGCCGCCCCGGCTCCGATGGTTGAGGCAGCACCTGCCGCGCCGGTTCTCGCGGTCACCGCAGTGACTGTCGGTAACGCTGCGGCGGCTGATATGTCGGTGGCGCCGGTTGCTGTATTGGCTGCCAAGGACAAGATCATTGTTTCGATCAAGACCAGTGGCACCGCCAGCAATGTGCCGGTGGCTGCCAAGCTGACCTATCAGGATGGCCAGACCGCAGGTGAGCAGAGCGCCACGCTCAATGCCACCGACGTTGGCACCACCAATATCGAATTCGCCAACAGCAAGCCGTGGCCGGCTGGCAAGTACACCGCCGACGTCACCGTCGATGGCAAGGCTGCCGGTACGCCGCAGCAGTTCGAGGTGAAGTGAGTAAGGCGTTAGCCGGCGCAACTCTCTCCCGCCGGTGATACGCATGGGCGCAGCCACCAGGCTGCGCCTTTTTTTATCCGCGTGAACCGTAAGTCGATTCACTGGAGCTTTTGAGTCACGTCTAACCCGATGCCTGACTCTGGCATCGGATTGTTCTTGTAGGAGCGGCGTCAGCCGCGAAGCAGGGACATCATCAGATGCATGGCTCTGAGGCAACCTCAGCATCGCGGCTGACGCCGCTCCCACAAACAACACAACCCTATTTCGTTCCATTGCGCGCGAACCTTGATTTGCGCACTGTCCGCACCCGCCCGTGTACAGCGCGGGTGGTTGCAGCTGAGACCACCGCTGCCGCAATCGGCATGAGCAAGACAGCACAAGGCCTGCGCCACCTCGCGGCGCGACAGGCGAGCTCTTCCCTACGTTTGCGTATGGATTTGCTTTGCCCGCTCCCGTCGAAAACGCGACAATGCGAGGGTTTCCTCATCCGGCAGCCGGGTAGGGATTGCGCGCAGGCCCACTGGATGGCCGTGCGCCTGCCCCATCGCCGCTGCCATTCCACGCACCGCATCCGTCAGCAAGAGAGTTTTTGCCCCCATGTCGAATACGCCGAAGATCATCTACACGCTCACCGACGAAGCTCCGTTCCTGGCCACGCAGTCGCTGCTGCCCATCGTCGATGCCTTTACCGCGACCGCCGGCATTGCCGTCGAAACCCGCGATATCTCGCTGTCCGGCCGCATCCTGTCGCAGTTCCCGGATTTCCTGAAGGACGAGCAGAAGATCAGCGATGATCTGGCCGAGCTGGGCGAATTGGCGACCAAGCCGGAAGCCAACATCATCAAGCTGCCGAACGTGTCGGCCTCGGTGCCGCAGCTCAAGGCTGCGATCAAGGAGCTGCAGGACCAAGGCTTCATCCTGCCGAACTACCCGGACGCACCGACCGACGACGTGTCGCGCGACATCCAGGCCCGCTACGACAAGATCAAGGGCAGCGCGGTCAACCCGGTGCTGCGCGAAGGTAATTCCGATCGCCGCGCACCGTTGTCGGTGAAGAACTACGCCCGCAAGCACCCGCACCGCATGGGCGCCTGGACTGCCGACTCCAAGTCGCACGTCGCGCACATGGACGGCGGTGACTTCTACGGCAGTGAGAAGTCGGCCACCGTCGCCAACGCCGGCAGCCTGAAGATCGAACTGGTGCAGAACGACGGCAACACCGTTGTGCTGAAGGCCAAGACTGCGGTCAAGGCCGGCGAGATCGTCGACGCCTCGGTGATGAACCGCAAGGCGCTGGCCGCCTTCGTTGACGCACAGATTGCCGATGCCAAGGAGCAGGGCGTGCTGTTCTCGCTGCACCTGAAGGCGACCATGATGAAGGTCTCCGACCCGATCATGTTCGGCGTCGTGGTCGACGAGTTCTACAAGGACGTGCTGGCCAAGCACGCTGCCAGCCTCGCCCAGATTGGTTTCGATTCCAACAACGGTATCGGCGACCTGTACGCGCGCCTGTCGCAGCTGCCGGAAGCCGAGCAGGAAGCAATCAAGGCCGACATCGCTGCCGAGTACGCCAAGCGTCCGGCCGTGGCCATGGTCAACTCGGACAAGGGCATCACCAACCTGCACGTGCCGTCGGACGTGATCGTCGACGCCTCGATGCCGGCGATGATCCGTGACTCCGGCAAGATGTGGAATGCCGAAGGCAAGCTGCAGGACACCAAGGCCGTCATTCCGGACCGCTGCTACGCCGGCGTGTACCAGGCCGTTATCGAAGACTGCAAGGCGCACGGCGCGTTCAATCCCGCCACCATGGGTTCGGTGCCGAACGTCGGCCTGATGGCACAGAAGGCCGAAGAATACGGCTCGCACGACAAGACCTTCCAGATCGCTGCCGATGGCGTGGTCAAGGTCACCGATGAAGCCGGCAACGTGGTGTTCGAACACGCCGTCGAAGCCGGCGACATCTGGCGCATGTGCCAGACCAAGGACGCACCGATCCAGGACTGGGTGAAGCTGGCCGTCAGCCGTGCCCGCCTGAGCAACACCCCGGCGCTGTTCTGGCTGGATGCCAAGCGTGCCCACGATGCGCAGGTGATCGCCAAGGTCGAAAAGTATTTGAAGGACCACGACACCAATGGTCTGGATATCCGCATCCTGTCGCCGGAAGAAGCCACCGCCGTGTCGCTGGAGCGCATCCGCAAGGGCGAGGACACCATCTCGGTGACCGGCAACGTGCTGCGTGATTACCTGACCGACCTGTTCCCGATCCTGGAGCTGGGTACCAGCGCCAAGATGCTGTCGATCGTGCCGCTGATGGCCGGCGGCGGCCTGTTCGAAACCGGCGCCGGTGGTTCGGCACCGAAGCACGTGCAGCAGTTCGTCGAAGAGGATTACCTGCGTTGGGATTCGCTGGGTGAGTTCCTGGCCCTGGCCGCGTCGCTGGAGCACCTGGGCCAGCGTTACGACAACAAGGGCGCGGCTGTATTGGCCAATGCCCTGGACGCTGCCAACGGCAAGTTCCTGGACAACGACAAGTCGCCCTCGCGCAAGCTGGGTGGCATCGACAACCGCGGCAGCCATTTCTACCTGGCCATGTACTGGGCACAGGCGCTGGCCGAGCAGAATGACGATGCCGCGCTGAAGGCAAAGTTCGCACCGCTGGCCGAGGTGTTGACCAGCAACGAGCAGAAGATCGTTGACGAGTTGGCAGCAGTGCAGGGCAAGGCAGTGGACATCGGTGGCTACTACCGTCCTGACCTGGCCAAGGCTGGCCCGGCAATGCGTCCGAGTGCCACCCTCAACGCCGCGATCGCCAGCCTCAAGGGCTGATCAGCGTAAGAGCAACGGCGGCGTGTTGTAGCTGCTGTTACACATTGAAAGCCTGCGTCCCTCCCGGACGCAGGCTTTCTTGTTTTCGCGTGATGACGGTGTGTAGATACGACCAAGGTCGTGTGTGGAAAGCTCCACAAAAAAATCGAAGTGTGGGTCCAATCACCCTTTCACATATAGCTTCTGGAATAGCCTCATCCGACACGCAGGGAATCGCATGACGCGAGCGCGTCAAAAAGGGGAAGAGGCATGACCAGGGTGCTGGTAGTGGGCTCGGACACCCGGGAGGAGCAGACGCTCCTCGGGCGATTGAGGGAGATTGCAGGGTTACCGCCGGAGGGCCTGCAACGCTGTGTCGATCTGGACCAGTGTGATCTGCTGCTGGTCCGCGATACCCCAGCGTTGCGCAGTGCCGCCCAGCATATGGCCAGCAAGCGGCCGACGATGCGGTTGTGGCTGCATGATGACGCTGGCGCCGTCCACGATGGCCGCAGCAGCGGCGAGCTGCATCTGGATCAAAAACAAATCCAGCACGCGTTGGCACCGCCTCCTACACAGACCACCACTGATGGCCTGTATCTGGCCAGCGGCGCCAAGCAGGTTACCCGCCTGCTACGGCAACGCTTGCAGGAAAAGCAGGGCCGCGCGGTGCTGTCACTGCAGGGCCAGCCGCAACTACTGATTGATTTTGAACACGACCAGATGGTGCCGCTCTATGTGCATCCAATGCAGGGGCCAAGCCTGGCCCAGCAGCTGGGTGACGTATTCGAGTTGCTTGCCCTGCAGGAGCTGTCGCTGGCGCGCTTCCAGGCCTTGGCGGAAAACCTGTCGCGGCAACCGCTGCGGCCGCTGCTCTGGCAGATGGCGCAGTACGGCGACAACTGGACCGATTTCGATCGACGCCTGCAACAGAACGCAAGGGTAAGCCTGCTGCGCTGGCCGGATTTCCGCGTGCTTGCGCATCAACACGATGGTTTCAGGCTGTGCTCGTTGCTGCTGAAGAAGCCCTGCACCCTTGCCGAGTGTACTGAGCTGCTGGAACTGGATAGCAACGCAACCCGCGCCTTCATGCGCTCGGCTTACCTGTGTGGCTATGCCAGGGTGCAGGTGCCAGAGCCGGCAGCTGCGGCGCCGCCGGCACCGGCCAAGCTTGGTGCCAGCGCCTTGCTGGCACGGATGTGGCGCAGCGTCCGTCAACGTACAGGGACCCATGCATGATCGAACACAAGGTAGTGATTCTGGGCGCCATGGGGGCAGGGAAGTCGACGCTGGTGCGCGCTGTAGCTGGGGGCACCGTGATTGATACCGACGTACTCAACACCGATGCCAGCTCCTCCAAACTGGCAACCACAGTGGCAATGGACTATGCCGACGTGAGTCTGCCCAATGGCGATCGGCTGCGCCTGTACGGCACACCGGGGCAGGAGCGATTCTCCTTCATCTGGCCGGTGCTGCTGCAGGGTGCACGCGGCGTGGTGATCCTGGCTGATGCCTCCAGCCCCGACGTGGCGCAGGAAATGGAACGCTACCTGTTGGCACTGCGCGAACATGCCGCGACGGTTCCGGCGGTGATTGGCGTGTCCAAATTTGACCTTGTGCCGGACGTGGACCTCGATGCCTGCCTGCTGCAGGCACAGAAGACCGCCGGCAGGCCGTTGCCACTGGTGCCGTTCGACGCACGCTCGGAGGATGCGGTGATGCTGCTGATGGATGTACTGATGGGTGAAGTGGAAGCTGCTGCCTTGGTGGGTGCCCATGACTGAGGCCAAGGCGATTGCGCTGCTGGAGGACTGGGAAGTCGCTGCGATAGATCAACGGCTGCAGGAGTTCACCAGTTCGGTGGATGGCGTGCGTGCCGCCGTGGTCGCCAGCATCGACGGATTTGTCCTGGCACAGGCAGCCACGGAGACCTCCAGCGGCGAGCGTCTGGCAGCCATGACCAGTGCCATGCTGGCGCTGGCCTCGGCGGTTGGCCGCGAGCTGGCCTTGGGCACGATGGATGTGCTGATGCTGGAGGCCAGCGAAGGCAAGGTATTGATGCAATCGATCCAGCTGCCGCGCGGTTCGTTGTTGTTGATGGCCGCCTGCGGCCAGCGCAGTGTGATCGGCCATGTGCTTTGGAGTGCGCGCGAGTGCGGGCGCAAGATTCAAGCGGAGTTGTCTGGGGAGTGAGGGGGCGGTAGTTGTGGCTGCATTGGAGCCAAAGCCAAAGCTCCCCTCATCCCAACCCTTCTCCCGCTGGCGGGAGAAGGGCTAAAGCTGAAGCTGAAGCTGAAGCCAAAGCCAAAGCCAAAGCCAAAGCCAAAGCACCCCTCCCCAACCCTCCCCTGCGCTGCGCGCAAGGGAGGGGGCTCATGGCCGTCTGCGAACAGCCAACAGCCAACAGCTAGCAGCTAGCTGGGCGCGAGCGCCTGCTTCGCTCCCTCCCTTTTGCGTAGAAAAGGGGAGGGTTGGGGAGGGGTGCCTTTGGTGCGAAACCCGCAATCCACGAACAGCTCCGCCCCCAAGCCTGTCCCGAACAGCAGCCAGTGGCGTATGGTCAGCGCAACTCCCCGGTGTTCTCCGCATGCGATTGCCCCGTACTTGCATTGACCCAGCACCTCAGCAACGACGGGTCATACCGTCATGACCGAGTCGGCTACAGACAGCGCTTTGGCCGCCAGCATCGCCAGCTGCATCGCGCAGGGCTTCGAGGATTACCACCGCGACTTCGCCCAGATCAGCCGGCGTGCACGCGGGCGCTTCCAGAGTCGCGATTGGCCTGCAGCGAAAGCAGATGCAGTAGAACGCATCGAGCTGTATGACGTCTGTGTCGCGCAGTGCCGCGCGCAGCTGGATCAGCTGCTGCAGGGCAGTAGCGAGCTGCAGCTGTTGTGGCGGCAGGTCAAACAGGGCTTCGCCGGGTTGATCGAAGGCCGCATCGACGGCGAGCTCTACAAAACCTTCTACAACACGCTCACCCGCCGCCTTTTTGCCACCCACGGTGTGGATGACAGCATCGAGTTCATGGCGCTGGATATCGAGCCATCCGATGCCATCACCCATCCGGTCGCGCGGCATGTTTACGCGGTGTCCGAGGCGCGCCCAGCCGAAGCATTCTCACGCTTGTTGGCTGACTATGCGTTCGACCTGCCGTACTCGCATCAGTTGCGTTGTGCAGCGGCCATCGCGGTACGGCTGCAGGATGATCTCGCCCATTGGGGTCCGTACCCGGTACGCGCGATCGAGCTGTTGCAGACCGTGTTCTACCGCGAACGCCGCGCTTATCTGGTGGGCCGCGTGTTCGGTGAGCATCGTTTTTCGCCTTGTGTGATTGCACTGGTCAACGATGAGAACGGCATCCGGGTGGAGGCGGTGCTGAGTCGCCGTCGCGATGTGGCGCATCTGTTTGGTGTGTCACGCAGCTACTTCCAGGCCGATCTACCAACCGTGGCCGATGCGGTGGTGTTCCTGCGCAGCATCCTGCCGGGCAAACCGGTGGATGAGATCTATACGGTGCTGGGCCGGGCCAAGCAGGGCAAGACCGAGCGCTATCGCACCTTCTTCAGTCATTTCCAACAGCACGATAACGAGCAGCTGTTGCACGCCGATGGCACTCCCGGCATGGTGATGACGGTATTTACCCTGCCCAGCTATCCGCTGGTTTTCAAGTTGATCCGCGACCGCTTTGCCTGGCCCAAGACCATGAGCCGGCAGGACGTGGAGGACAAGTACGCGCTGGTGTTCAACCTGGATCGCATCGGCAGGCTATTGGATGCACAGCCGTACCGCCATCTGCGCTTCCCGCGCCAGCGTTTCGCGCCGGCCTTGTTGCAGGAGTTGGTGAATGAGTGCAGCCAGAGCGTGCGCATCGATGGCAACGAAGTGGAGATTGCGCTTTGTTATGTACAACGTCGGTTCCGGCCGTTGAATCTCTACTTACGCGAACAGGGTACAGAGGCGGCGCGCGCTGCCGCGCTGGACTACGCGCAGGCGATCCGCGACATGGCCTGCAACAACATTTTCCCTGGCGACATGCTGCTTAAAAACTTCGGTGTGTCGCGGCATGGTCGTGCGGTGTTCTACGACTACGACGAACTGTGCCTGGTCACCGAGTGCAATTTCCGGGCATGGCCACAGCCGCGCAGCGAGGAGGAGGCGATGGCGGCCGAACCGTGGTTCCATGTCGCGCCCAACGACGTATTTCCTGAGCGTTTCGGACTGTTCATGGGTTTACCGCGATCGTCGCTGGATGTGGTGCAGGAGAAGTTTGGTGAACTGTTTGATCCGGGCTGGTGGCAGGGTTTACAGGCCGGATTCCGGCAAGGGCTGTATCCGGATACCCCGCCGTACCCGCGCGCGCTGCGGCTGGCGTGAGGCTTGTCGCGCTCAACGGGCTGCGCTTTAATCCGCTTTCCGGACACAAGGAGAAGTGGGATGCGACAGGTATTTGCGGCCATGGCGTTTGGCGCTGTGCTTCTGACTACGATGCCGGTGGTTGCCAAGGCGGAGAGTGCTGGCGGTATCGCGGCGGTACGCGAGCGGATTGAAAGCAGTTTGGTGGTCCGTGGCGAAGTCAGTATCGAAACCGACGGGTCGGTATCTGCAGTGCAATTGGGTAAAGAGGACAAGCTGCCTCCCGGGGTGGTGAGCATGGTGCGCGATGCGGGTTTGAAATGGCGTTTCGAGCCTGTGCTCCGGGATGGCGTCGCAGTTCGCGCGCTGGCACCGATGAGCCTGCGCGTGATCGCCCGCAAGGTGGAAGGTGATCGCTATGAAATCAGCCTGCGTGGCATCAATTTCACGCGGCTCGATGCCGACGATCCGGAGAACATCGCGCGTATCTCGCTGAAGCCGCCGCGCTATCCGGAGCAAGCCTTCCGTGCCGGGGTTTCCGGCAGTGTCTACCTGCTGGTCAAGGTCGGCAGGGACGGCAAGGTCGAAGATGCCTTTGCCGAGCAGGTGAACCTTACCTTCCTCAGCAGGGAGAACGACCAGCGACGTGCCCGCGAACTGCTGGCCAAAAGTGCCCTGACCGGAGCCAGGCAATGGACCTTCCGGGTTCCGACGCAAGGCCCTGCGGCCGCGCAGCCGTTCTGGAACGTGCGCGTGCCGGTCAGTTACTCGCTGGACAATGGGGGCGCCGAGGGCCAGGAGCAGGCGCGCTGGGTGAGTTATGTGCCGGGCCCGCGTGAGCGTGCGCCGTGGCGCGAAGACCGCGAGCAGCTTGGTTTCTCACCGGACGCGCTCGCCGATGGCAGCGTCAATTTGGTCGACAACAATGGCCCTCGGCTGCTGACCCCGCTGCAAGGTAGCTGAGGCGCAAGTTGTAGTGGGGGGGCCGACACGGCACGGGGGGGCACCCGAAAGACCAAGGGAACGAAAAAACAGCCCGAAAAACGAGGGGCACCCCGCCGCCCCCCCCCACGC